>NZ_JBSGZJ010000284.1:0-9445 GCF_053610925.1 Streptomyces sp. NPDC054847
GGACACCGGTGAGGGGTGGGTGCCGACCGGGACCCACCCCTCAGCCGCGCGTGGTGCTTCCGCCGACGTCAGCCGTCGTCCTCGGCCTCGAAACCGAGACCCGGGAGGATGCCCGGCAGCAGCGGCGGGATGGTGATCTGCGGATGCGGCGGCTCCGAGCCCTTGCCGGACGGGGAGGGGCTCGCCTGCCCCTGCGGCGGATCGAGGAGACCACCGGTGTTGCCCCCGAGCAGGCCGTCGTTCGGCGTACCCGAAGTGGAGCCGGAAGGGCTGGGACTGGTGTCCCCGCTCCCGTGCCCGCCGTCGGCGCCGGGCGAGGTCGATGCCGTACGGTCCGGGTCGGCGGTGCGTCCCGAGTCCTGTGAGGCGCCCGGGCCCTGGGAGTCGCGTTGCTTCTCCGGGGTGCGGGGCAGCATCGACTCGAGCGGGCCGACCTGTTCGTCTATGGCGTCGAAGGCGGAGTCGACGTCGTTGCCGACGTCGGTCAGCTGGGCGGGCAGCCGGTCGCGCAGTCCGTCCCACGTGTCGCGGTGCGAGCGGGAGAAGGAATTGAGCGCGGCCATCGGGGCGAGCGACCCGTCGCGCTCGTATGCGGCGCTGAGCAGGCGGTGGCCTTCGGTGACGTCGTGCCGCATGCCGTTGAGCGTGCGGCGGACCTCGCCCAGGGACTCGTGGTCCAGTGCGCCGCCGCGGTCCCGCTCCATCAGCCGGCGGGCCTCGCTCAGGCGGGTCGACGCCTGGTCGAGGTAGAGCTCACCGCGGTCGGAGTCACCGTCCGCGAGGCCGAGCTTGAAGTCCTCCATGCCGCGCTTCAGCCCGTACAGCGAGTCACCGGGGAGGGCGTCGGAACTCGCAGCGGCCACTCCGCCGAATGCCCCGGCCGCCACACCGACGGTCAGCCCGCCGGCGGCGAGCCCTTTCGACCAGCGGGAACGCGGTCGCAATTTCCGGAGCGGGGATGCCCGGTGCGCGCCGCGGCCGGAGGTCCGCTGCTCGGGCACCGTAGGGCCCGTGGACGCACCCCCTCTGCCTTCCTGGAGCAGCGATTCCATCGCCGCCACGAGCTGTGCCCGCTGCACCACCTTGACCTCGGGGTCCAGCTGCGGCTTCGGCAGTTCGCCGAGACCGTGGGCCAGGGTCAACAGCCGTTCGTGCTCGGGCGGTTCGACGGACTCGACCGATTCGTCGGGCTGTTCGGCCGCCTGGTCTTCCAAGGCCTGGGCGAAGGCGTTCGCCCGCCGGTGCGCCGAAACGTTCGCGATCACTGGCGGCACCTCCTCTCGTCATGACGATCGACTCCCCTGAGGGTCTGGAGGGTTGCACACCTTGAGTACATCCACACGAACGAGTGAGTGGCTGCGGGCATGGCGCGTCCAGAGGGAGCCTGCATTCCGCACAACGAGCGTCGCGGCACTTGGGTTACGCGCGAAAGATGATCGGACCAGTGCGTCATCGAGGCGTCACCGATTGTCAGTTGGGGACGGGGGCCGTGGGGGAGTGGGGGAACGATGGGGCTCTGTCGCGGGGGGAACGGCTCAGCGTGCGTCGTCGGGCAGCAGTCGGGCGAGCGTGCGGACCGCCCGGTACTGAAGGGTCTTGATCGCGCCCTCGTTCTTGCCCATCGCCCTGGCCGTCTCCGCGACGGACAGGCCTTGCAGGAAGCGGAGCGTGACGCACTCCTGCTGCTGGGGGTTGAGCTTGCGGACGGCTTCGAGCAGCGCGGCGTTGGAGAGGGACTCCAGGACCGAGTCCTCCGGGCTGCGCTCGACCTCATTGGCGTCGAGCATCTCGCCGGTGGTCACTTCCAGGCGGAAGCGGCTCGATTTGAAGTGGTCGGCGACCAGATTGCGGGCGATCGTGACGAGCCAGGCGCCGAAGTCCCGGCCCTGCCAGGTGAAGGTGGAGATGCGGCGCAGGGCGCGCAGGAAGGTCTCACTGGTGAGGTCCTCCGCCGTGGCCTTTCCGCCGACGCGGTAGTAGATGTAGCGGTAGACGGTGTCGCTGTACTGGTCGTAGAGCCGGCCGAAGGCCTCGGCCTCGCCCGCCTGGGCGCGTTCGACCAGGTCCATCATGCGGGCGCTGTCGCTGTCGGCGGTGGGCCGGCGGGTGGCGGCGTGGGCGCCTGAGCTGCCCCGGCCCGCCCTTCTGCCCGAGGCCCGTCCGTCGGCCGACCGCCGCCCCTCGTCGACTGCGCTGCGCGCGGGACCCTTCTGCAGGCCGTCGGTCAGGGCGTAGCAGGGTGCTGCCGGACCGCCGGCGGCGAGGCCGGGGGTGGCGTATGCGGGGACGGTGTACGCGGCGGGGACAAGGCCGCGCAAGTGGTCGAGGACCGCTGCGCGCAGCGTAGCCAGGCCCGAGGCGTCAACCCCGACGTGTGGGTACACGGGACTCCCAGAGGCAGAGCTTCCATCACGAGCAGTGCGGGACCGTTCACCCGTCGTGATGACTGGTGGGGTGGTCCGTCATGCGTCTGAGGAGAATAACGCTTCGTACAGGCAGCGCTACACCCAGTTGCTCAAATCGTCGTTTCCGTCGCTTCTGTTACGTCTTAGGGCCGCAACTGGTCGCACATTGTGAGCACTTGTTGATCGAATTGCGTCGACAACTGTCTTATCGGGCGGTGAGTTGTGGCCGGGCCGTGACAAGAGGACTGGCCGGGGGCCCGGAGGGGTAACAGCCGTGGATTGGCCGCCGACACGCCGGGGGAGCACGTGTTCGGAAGCGTGCGACGGCCGCAGGCCGTCGGCGAAAGGCCGCGCGGGGTCCGCGGCGGCTGTGGGGCGTGACCGCGTCAGCGCCGGCGGCGGTGGAGCGCGACCGCGGCCGCGGTGCCGCCCGCCAGGGCTCCCACCCCGGCCGCAGCGGGGATGCCGACCTTGGCCGCCTTGCGGCCGGTGCGGTAGTCGCGCAGCCGCCAGTCCCGCTGCCGGGCGTGCTTGCGCAGCTTGGTGTCCGGGTTGATCGCGTACGGATGGCCGACGAGCGAGAGCATCGGGATGTCGTTGTGGCTGTCGCTGTACGCCGCGCAGCGGGACAGGTCGAGGCCCTCCGCCGCGGCCAGCGCGCGCACGGCCTCGGCCTTCGCCGGGCCGTGCAGCGGTTCGCCGACGAGCTTGCCCGTGTAGACGCCGTCGACCGACTCGGCGACGGTGCCGAGCGCGCCGGTCAGGCCGAGGCGGCGGGCGATGATCGTCGCGGTCTCCACGGGCGCCGCCGTGACCAGCCATACCTTCTGGCCGGCGTCGAGGTGGGCCTGGGCGAGCGCGCGGGTGCCCGGCCAGATGCGGTCGGCCATGTACTCGTCGTAGATCTCCTCGCCGATGCTCATCAGCTCGGAGACGCGGTGGCCCTTGACGATGGAGAGGGCGCTGTCGCGGGCGTCCTGCATGTGCTCGGGGTCCTCGACGCCGGCCAGCCGGAACCACGCCTGCTGCCAGGCGAACCTCGCCAGTTCGCGGCGCTGGAAGAACTTGCGCTTGTAGAGCCCGCGGCCGAAGTGGAAGATCGCGGCGCCCTGCATGACCGTGTTGTCGAGGTCGAAGAAGGCGGCGGCGCGCTCGTCGCCCGCGACGGGGAACTCCGGTTCCACGGCAGGGGCGGTGACGTCCTGTGCCTCGAGTGCCTCGATCGTCTGCGAGGACTTCCGTGCTGCCTCGGCTGCGGCTTCGCCCGCGAGCACGCTGCGTGCCGTGGCGGAGCGCCTGCGCGGGGTGAGCCATCCCAGTGCGGCCATGTCGTGAGCATAGCCAGTCTGTTCGGTACTTCCTGACGCACGAGGATGCGGCGGCGTGAACAGTCCGCGACCGCGCTGTTAAGGGGAGCGGCGAGAATGGGCGTATGAGTCCACTGCTGCGGCGTACGAAGAAGAACTCCGGGGAACACGTGGTGACCCTCATCGGGAAGCCCGGATGTCATCTCTGTGACGATGCGCGCGCCGTGGTGGAGCAGGTGTGCGCGGAGGCCGACGTCCCCTGGGAGGAGAAGGACATCAACCAGGACGAGGAGCTGCACCGCGCCTACTGGGAGCAGATCCCGGTGGTGCTCGTCGACGGCGAGCAGCACACCTTCTGGAAGGTGGACGCGACCCGGCTGCGGCGCGCGCTGGGCGCGTAGGTCCTGTCCGCCCGGACAGGACCCGGGCCGCGTCCGGTCCCGCGTCCACGGAAGTGCACGGCGCGCCGTCGCGGCCCTATCGGCATTCGATGACGGCAGGGCACAGTAGGCGGAATCAGGCGGTCTCGGGGGCGTATTCGAGAGGAGAGTGTCCGATTTTGCGCCCTTCGGTAGCCCTGCGGTCACGATCGGTTCGCGGTTCCTCGATCCGGCCGCCGAATTGCGTGACCCCGGTCACTTTGGACGGACAAAGCGGACACCATCTTTGTGCACGCGTTCACAAAGACATAGCCTGCTGTCGACGGGGCGGTCCTGGGACACACGGCCGCCTGCAGCCTCGCTCATCCCCCAGGAGCACCGTGGCAACTGGCCGAAATCACCGACCGGCGACCCGTAGCCGAGGAATCCCCGAGGCCACCGTCGCCCGGCTTCCGCTGTACCTTCGCGCACTGACCGCGCTGTCGGAGCGTTCCGTACCCACGGTCTCGTCCGAGGAGCTCGCGGCGGCGGCGGGCGTCAACTCCGCGAAGCTGCGCAAGGACTTCTCCTACCTCGGCTCGTACGGGACCCGGGGCGTCGGCTACGACGTGGAGTATCTCGTCTACCAGATCTCCCGGGAACTGGGCCTGACCCAGGACTGGCCGGTTGTGATCGTAGGAATCGGTAACCTCGGCGCCGCGCTCGCCAACTACGGCGGCTTCGCGTCCCGTGGTTTCCGGGTCGCCGCGCTGATCGACGCCGACCCCACCATGGCCGGAAAGCCCGTCGCGGGCATCCCGGTGCAGCACACGGACGAGCTCGAGAAGATCATCAGCGACAACGGGGTCTCGATCGGCGTCATCTCCACGCCCGCCGGCGCCGCGCAGCAGGTGTGCGAACGCCTGATCGCCGCCGGTGTCACCTCCATCCTGAACTTCGCGCCCACCGTGCTGTCCGTGCCGGACGGCGTGGACGTGCGCAAGGTCGACCTCTCGATCGAGCTCCAGATCCTCGCCTTCCACGAGCAGCGCAAGGCCGGCGAAGAGGCCGAGGCCGCGAACCGCAAGGGCCCCGACGGTGACATGTCCGCGGTGATGCCGGCATGAGTCTCCTGGTCGTAGGGCTGAGCCACCGCAGCGCACCCGTGAGTGTGCTGGAGCGGGCATCCCTGCCCACCGACGCGCGGATCAAGCTTCTCCAGGACACCCTGGCCGCGGAACCCGCCACCGAGGCGACGGTGCTCGCCACGTGCAACCGCATCGAGCTGTACGCGGACGTGGACAAGTTCCACGCCGGTGTCGCCGAGCTGTCCACGCTGCTCGCCCGACACAGCGGCGTGGGCCTCGAGGAGCTCACCCCCTATCTCTACGTGCACTACGAGGACCGGGCCGTCCACCACCTCTTCTCGGTGGCCTGCGGCCTGGACTCGATGGTCGTCGGCGAGGGGCAGATCCTCGGCCAGATAAAGGACGCGCTGGCGCTGGGGCAGGAACTGCACACCGCCGGACGGCTGATCAACGACCTGTTCCAGCAGGCGCTGCGGGTCGGCAAGCGCGCGCACAGCGAGACCGGGATCGACCGGGCCGGGCAGTCGCTCGTCACCTTCGGTCTCGAGCAGCTCGCCGCGGGCGAGCCGGTCGAGACCTGGGCACGGGACCGGAAGGCGCTCGTCATCGGCGCCGGCTCCATGTCCTCGCTGGCCGCCACGACGCTGGCGCGCCTCGGCGTGCGGGAACTGGTCGTCGCCAACCGGACCATGGAACGCGCGGAGCGGCTGGCCGCGGTGCTGTCCGAGGGCGGTGTGAGCGCGCGCGCCGTGCGCATGTCGGACGTGCCCGCCGAGCTGGCCCTGGCCGACGTGGCCGTGTCGTGCACCGGTGCCACGGGCCTGGTGCTGACGGCCGAGTCGGTCGCGGCGGCGCTCGCGCAGCACGTGGTGCCCGGCGCGGCGGTCCTCGAGGACCTGCGTGCGCCGGAAGGAAGCCTGGTCGCCCGCCTCGCCGCCGTCGCGGCGCGCGACGGACGGGTGGCCGAGCTGCCCGGACGCCACGACGACATCGCGGGACTTCCCGGGGTGCCGCCCGCCGCTGCCGACGCCGACGCGCCGGTCTCCGCCGTGGAACAGGGCGCGGACAGCGCCGTGGCCTTCGCCGCCGCGGATGTTGCCCCGGGCACCGAGCCCGCCGTCACGGACGCCGCCGAGTGCCCCGTCGGGCTCGACGACTCCCTCGTCCAGCACGGCGCCTGGGTCGACAACGGCTCACGCGCCCCGCGTGAAGCGGACCGCACGGTCGTCGCGCACGGCGCCGGACCGGTACGGCTCGGGCTGCTGGACCTGGCGATGCCGAGGGACATCGACGCCGCCGTCCACCGCCTCGCGGGCGTACGCCTCGTCGACATCGAGTCCCTCGCGGAGGCCTCGGCCGACGCGCCCATGGCCGCCGACGTGGACCAGGTCCGCTCGATCGTCTCCGACGAGGTCGCCGCGTTCGGCGCCGCCCAGCGTGCCGCGCACATCACGCCGACCGTGGTCGCCCTGCGCACCATGGCCGCCGATGTGGTGGCGGGCGAGATGGCGCGCCTCGAGGGGCGGCTGACCGGACTCGACGAGAAGCAGCGGGCCGAGATCACCCAGACCGTGCGCCGCGTGGTGGACAAGCTCCTGCACGCGCCCACCGTGCGGGTCAAGCAGCTGGCCGGAGAACCCGGCGGCGCCGGGTACGCGGACGCGCTGCGGACACTCTTCGACCTCGACCCGGAGACGGTCGCCTCCGTCAGCCGGGCCGACCTGAATGACGCAGATGTCAAGAACCGAGGGCGAGTATGACCGAGAGGGCACTGAGGCTCGGAACCCGGCGCAGCAAGCTGGCCATGGCCCAGTCCGGGCAAGTGGCCGAGGCGGTGCGCCGGCTGACCGGCCGCGCCGTCGAGCTCGTCGAGATCACCACGTACGGGGACGTGTCCCGTGAGCATCTCGCGCAGATCGGCGGCACCGGCGTGTTCGTCGCCGCGCTGCGTGAGGCGCTGGCGCGCGGGGAGGTCGACTTCGCCGTTCACTCGCTGAAGGACCTGCCCACGACCCAGCCCGACGAGCTGGCGCTCGCGGCCGTGCCGAAGCGTGAGGACCCGCGCGACGTGCTGATCGCACGCGACGGCCTCAGCTTCGAACGGCTGCCGAACGGCGCCCGGATCGGGACCGGTTCGCCGCGCCGGATGGCGCAGCTGAACGCGTACGCCCGCACGCACGGCCTGACGATCGAGACGGTGCCGATCCGCGGCAACGTCGACACCCGCATCGGATTTGTACGGAACGGGGAGCTCGACGCCGTCGTGCTCGCCGCGGCCGGACTCAACCGCATCGGCAGGACCGACGAGGTGACCGACTTCCTGTCGGTGGACTTCGTCCTGCCCGCTCCCGGCCAGGGGGCACTGGCGATCGAGTGTTCCGCGTCCGACGCGGACCTCACCGCCGCGCTCGCCGAGCTCGACGACCCGCACACGCGGGCCGCCGTGACCGCCGAGCGATCCCTGCTCGCCGCCCTGGAGGCCGGCTGCTCCGCACCTGTGGGTGCGCTGGCCGACCTGTTGGGCGACGGCCAGGCATTCACCGAAATGCGCCTGCGCGGCGTCGTCGGCACGACCGACGGCTCTTCGCTGGTGCAGCTGTCCACCACCGGTCCCGTACCCACGTCGCACGACGACGCGGCGGCGCTCGGACGCGAACTCGCGGACGAGATGCTCGCCAAGGGTGCGGCTGGTCTTATGGGGGAGCGAGCACTTTGAGCCCCACCACCTCGAACCGTCCGCCCCTTCCGGCACACGGACACGGGCACGTCACCTTCCTGGGTGCCGGTCCCGGCGATCCCGGTCTGCTGACTCTGCGCGCCGTCGAGGCGCTTGCCGGCGCAGACGTGCTGGTCGCCGAGCCGCAGGTGCTCGACGTCGTTCGCGGCCATGCGCGGGCGAGCGTGAGCACGCCTGAACTGACGGTTGTTGACGACGTGTCAACAACCGCCGGAATCCCCGTACTCAGGGATGCGGCCAATCTTGTCATGGAGGCCGCACGGGGCGGCAAGCGGGTCGTCCGTGCGGTGACCGGTGACCCCGGCCTGGACACCGACGCAGGTCAGGAGATGCTGGCCTGCGCCGCGGCGGGGATTCCCTTCGAGGTCGTGCCCGGTGTGGCGACCGCGGTGGGCGTGCCCGCGTACGCGGGTGTCCCGCTCCGTGACGAGCAGGGCGCCGATGTCAGGTTCGTCGACGCGCGGACCGCTTCCGACCGCTGCTGGAGCGAGGTCGGCGCCAGCGACGGCACGGCCGTCGTCTCCGCCACGCTCGAGACGGTCGCCGCGGCGGCCGGCGAGCTGGTCGCGGCCGGCCGTAAGCCGGACACCCCGCTCACCGTAACCGTCGCCGGCACGACCACGCGGCAGCGGACCTGGACGGCGACGCTCGGCACGATCGCGCAGACGCTGAAGCAGGCGAAGGTGCTGCCGTCCCCCGACGGCCACCAGCCGGTCATAGCCGTGGTCGGTGAGCGCAGCGCCGCGGCACAGCGTGAGCAGCTCGCGTGGTTCGAGTCCAAGCCGCTGTTCGGCTGGAAGGTGCTCGTGCCGCGTACGAAGGAGCAGGCGGCCTCGCTCTCCGACCAGCTTCGTTCCTACGGCGCCGTGCCGCACGAGGTCCCGACGATCGCCGTCGAACCGCCGCGCACGCCGCAGCAGATGGAGCGCGCGGTCAAGGGCCTGGTCACCGGCCGTTACGAGTGGATCGCGTTCACGTCCGTCAACGCCGTGAAGGCGGTGCGGGAGAAGTTCGAGGAGTACGGGCTCGACGCCCGCGCCTTCGCCGGGATCAAGGTCGCGGCGGTCGGCGAGCAGACGGCGGCCGCGCTGGTGGACTTCGGCGTCAAGCCGGACCTCGTTCCGAGCGGTGAGCAGTCCGCGGCCGGTCTGCTGGAGGACTGGCCGCCCTACGACCCGGTCTTCGACCCGATCGACCGCGTCTTCCTGCCGCGCGCCGACATCGCGACCGAGACGCTGGTCGCGGGCCTCATCGAGCTCGGGTGGGAGGTCGACGACGTGACCGCCTACCGGACCGTGCGGGCCTCGCCGCCGCCGGCGGACACCCGCGAGGCGATCAAGGGCGGCGGCTTCGACGCCGTGCTCTTCACCTCGTCGTCGACGGTGCGGAACCTGGTCGGCATCGCCGGCAAGCCGCACAACGTGACCGTGATCGCCTGCATCGGTCCCGCCACCGCGAAGACCGCGGAGGAGCACGGGCTCCGGGTGGACGTGCTGTCCCCCGAGCCGTCCGTGCACCGGCTGGCCGAGGCGCTGGCCGAGTTCGGCGC
>NZ_JBSGZJ010000285.1:0-9424 GCF_053610925.1 Streptomyces sp. NPDC054847
CCTGGGGTGTCACCCCAGGCGCCCCGGCCCCGCAGAGGGAACGTTTCAGCCCCAGATCGCGGTGACCCACTCGGGGTGGTCGACGAACGGGTTCCGGTTGTGCTGGAAGTCGTCGTAGATCACCTGGTTGCGCCTCTTCTCGAAGGCGTCCGGCGGGTCCTGCTCGTTCCACTGCTTCAGCACGGACAGCCGGCCGTGGTACGGCATGGACCCGTTGTTCACTTGGTCGTTGACCTCCAGGTCGGTGAAGGCGTCGTCGCCCTCGTAGCGCACCGCCATGTAGAAGATCATGCGGGCCACGTCGCCCTTGACCGCGTCGCGCGGCTCGAACGAGTCGCTGTCGGTGTAGTTGCCCGGGGCCTCACCGACCTCGGAGCCTCCCTCGTCGAAGTCCTTGTTGCCGCGAGTGCTGTTCACCGACACGTCGGTGGGCCGCAGGTGGTGGATGTCCGTACCCGGGCCGGTGGCGGTGCCGAAGTCGCCGTGCGACTTGGCCCAGGTGTGCTCACGGTTCCACTGGTCGGGGTCGCCGCCGTTGGAGGACTTGCTCTGGGAACGGCCGGTGTAGAGCAGGATCACGTTGGCGGAGTTGGCCGGATCCTCGTCGGTGGCCTTGAGCGCGTCCCAGACCTGGGAGTAGGACAGCTTGGTCTGGTCGCTGATGATGGTGTGGAGGGAGTCCTTGAGGTCCTGTCCGGTCCTGCCGATCGCGTCCTGGTAGTAGGTGTCGTCGTACGCCGACGTGGACGCGGCCGAGTCGGCGGTCCCGTCGGCTGCGGGCGCGGTGATCGCCGTCGCCGAGCCGGTCGCGGCGATCGCCAGCGACAAGCCGCCTATGACCAGGGCGAGATGCTTCCAGCGGGTGACTGGTGTGGGGGGCATGTACGTCCTCTTCTCGGGCCTGTACCGCCCACGGCAACGCGCGTAGAACACGGGCGGCACGACCGAACCTTCATTCGGTTGCGAAGAGTCTGCCCGTGGTCGGGCAACGAGACATGAAGAAGGCGCAGTGGTTGCGCGAAGGGAGCGTGAAGCTGATGTACCGTCAGCGCCCGTTGTGCGCGCAGCGCCCAGCGCCCTCGGAAGCGTCCTCGGTCGGGCCTTGCCGGCACCCCTGCCTCGGTTCAGCCCAGCAACTCGGCGCTGCTCCGCGGCTCCACCCGCGGCTGCCCGTTGATGCGGTGGCGCTCGAGAGAGGAGCGGCGGTAGACCTCCTCGCGCACCCGCTGGATCTCACCGATCGGCCGGTGGTCCTCGCGTACGCGCCACGGGGTGATCGAGGTGCCGTCCGCGGCGGTGAGATTGTCCGCGCCGCCGATGTCCTGGCGCGGAATGTCGATCCTGGCAACGCTCACCCACGGGGAGAGCTGCTCGGGCCACTCCACCGAGGTGTTGTCGACCGGCATCCGGGTCAGGTCGGTGTTCAGCTGCACCTGGAGCTCGAAGGCGTGGTCACGCTCGGCCGCCTCCGCGACCAGCGTGTTGCGGAAGGCCTCGCCGTCCGCCCGGACGTCGACCTCGAGGTGGCCGACCGGCGTGACGGGCACCGTGCGCAGCTTCGCGATGTGGTCGCCGTAACGGAAGGCGCCCATGCTGTTGTAGGTGTACGAGAGCAGGTTCTGCCGCTGGACCCTGGTGAAGGACAACATCGCGAACAGCTCGTCCCACAGCCACTCGTCCGCCGTGTCCAGCGTGCCGCGCCGGGTGAGGAACTCGCCCATCCAGGACTTCCGCCGCGCCGGGTTCACCAGGGCGTCCGGCAGTTCGGAGAACAGCTCCTCGATCACCATGTAGTCGTACGCGGTGTTCGCGAAGAAGACGTTGTTGTTGATCAGGTTGAGGTCGAACGTGGTCGCCTCGGACTCGTCGCTCAGCAGTGACGTGCCGGGCACGCCGAACATCTTGATCCCCATGCCGCACGCCGCGCCCAGCAGTGAGTCGGCCCGCAGGTGCCCGAGCCCGTTGGAGTAGCGGACCACGGCGTCGTACGTCACCGGCTCGGCGAAGATTCCTTGAGCGTACGGGGCCTCGAGTTCACTCACCGTGACCGTGGCCTTCACCAGTCCGTAGGTCTTGCCGTGCGCCGTCCTGACGGCGCGGCCGGCCTTCTGCCGCTCGACGGACCCCCGGGTGCGGTCCGCGACCTGCTGGACGACTTCGTCAAGCTCCTGCTGGTAATTGGGTCGTTCGACGGGCCGGTACGTCTCGAACCGGACGAATTCCATGGAGATTCTCCTCCTCGCGCGAAGCGGTGCGCCGCGCCGCTCGCCGCGTCACTGCCTCGATGCGTTCAATGTAGTGCTCAATTCAGTTGTGCACAATGTAACTGCTTGTGATGGTGCCCACGTCGCCCGTCAAAGGGATCCGGCCCCGCCCGGTGCCGGGCGGACGCTGTTCACCGCGCGGGCGGGGCCGCCATCGCGCCGATGTGGTAACTGTCGCCGTAGACCCGCCAGTTCAGCGGCGGCTCGAGGTCGAAGTTCCCCTCCCGCACGAACACCCGCTGTGCCGTCTCCACCCGGCTCGTGTCGGTGTGCGACGGCTCCTTGCGGATCGCCTCGACGCGGGCGTCCAGGAAGGTATTCAGGTACTCCTCCTCGTCGCCGCCCTCGGCGGGCGACTCCGCGCCGGCCAGGGCCTTCTCGCGCAGTGCGCGAAAGCCCGTGGAACTCTCGGAGGCGTCGGAACCGTGCATGACGTACGCGTCGAAGTAGATCAACTGTCCCAGCGCGCCGAGACCGTCGTCCTCGGCCCGGCGCACGGCGGGCAGCAGGTACGTCTCGTCCCGCTCGGCGTCCTGGGCCGCCCGGAACTCCTCGTCGGACGTCGCGGCCCGCTCCCACGCCCTGGTGAACGGCTTGCCCAGCCCCTTGTGCGAGTCGCTGCCCTCGACCGCCCGCAGCGCGGGCAGGAAACGCTCCAGGGCGTTGCCCGGCCTCGCCTTCGTGTAGCGCTCGACCACCGCGAGCATGTCGCCGGTTCCCGAGCAGAAGCCGATGATGCCGGCGGTGTAGCCGCGGCCGTCGCCGATGTCCTCGATGTACTCGTACTGCGCCTTCCAGTCCAGCGTGGAGTTCTCCCCGCTGGAGACGATCCGCATCGCGATGTCCTTCTTCGCCGGGTCCTCCAGCCCGCCCCCGCCCCCGTCCCCGGAGCCGTCGCCGGTGCAGGCGGTGCACGCCCCCACCGCGATCAGGAACGCGAGCAGTGCGCGCAGTACGGACTTCACGGTGGACCCCCTCCCGGGGTCACCCCCCCGGCCATACCATCAGATTACTGAACAGCTCCGCCTGCTCGATCGCGTCGTCCAGCGCATGGTGGGTGTGCCGTCGCGCCGACAGCAGCTCACGCGGCATCGCCGACTTCGTCACCGCCCGCAGCGGCAGCCGAGCCTTCACCGCGTACAGCGTCTTCATGTCGAGGCACCCGGAGTGCCCGAACGGGCTCGCCCCGGTGAACCGCAGCAGGTACCAGTACAGGAACGTCCAGTCGTAGGAGGCCGGATAGCCGCACATCACCGGTTGCGCCCCGCCGTACGCCTTGCACACCTCGCCCACCCAGACGCCGAACGCGGCCATGGCCGCCGCCGGTTCGCTGCCCTCGGCCCTCAGCCGCTCCCGGTCCAGGCCGCTCACGGCCAGTGCCTCCGGCACGAAGTCCTCGCTGATGGGCTGGAGTTCGCGGTAGAACGTGTCCTTCTCGGGATCGGCCGGCTCGTACCCGTCGACGTCCTGGCGGCCGGCCACTGCGGCGCCGAAGCTCAGCATCGAGTACGGACCCGGGATCGGCCCGTCGGCCTCGACGTCGACGGAGAAGTAGAGGCTGGGCTTCACTCGGCGTGTCATGCCAGGAGCATCGCATCAGCGGCCCTCGCGGCTCATCACCTTTCCGGCCGGGGCGGGCCGCCGCACCGGCCATGGGCGACCGCCGCTACCACCGCGGCGACGCTCGGCGGGAACCGCCGCGACCCGCTCGACCCGGTCCTGGTGCCATCGCGTCCGGCGGAGCGCTCTGCCACGTCGTTCCGGCCCCCCCCGACGAATGCCGGCCGCTGGGACGGCACCCGTCTCGTTACAGAGGCCCCGCGCGGCCGGCGTGAAGAAGCGCCTCCCTACCGCGCCGACCGGAGTCCCATCAGCCGGGCGATCAGATCGTCCAGGCTGATCAGTCCGGCGAGCCGGCCGTCGTCCGCCCTGACGACGGCCAGCGACGCCCGGTTCCTGCGCAGCAGATCCAGCGCGTAGGAGACACTGTCGGTCTCCCTCAGCTCCGGAACGGGCCGGACCAGTTCGCGGGCGGTGACCACCCGGCCGCGGGTGCGGGCGACGAGCCCGTCACGGGCATGGACGGAGCCCAGAACGGTGTCACCGTCCACGACGACGAGCCGGGAGCGGTCGGCCTCGGTGGCCCGGGCGAGGAGCGCGTCCAGGCCGGCCTCGGCGGGGACGGTCGCGATGGCGTCCGCCGGGGTCAGGAGCTCCGAGACCGCGGTCTGCGGTTCAGTCAGCGACCGGGTGATCAGCTCGGAGTCGACCTTGTTGATCAGACCCAGGCGCTCCGACTCCGCCACGAGGTGGGTGAGCTGCTCGCGGTTGTGGACGGCTGCCAGTTCGTCGCGCGGCTGGACCCGGCACAGGCGCACCAGGGCGTTGCTGACCTTGTTCAGCAGCCAGATCAGCGGCCGCACCGCCGTGACCACGGCACGGAAAGGCGGGGTCAGCAGCATGGCGGAGCGCTCGGGGTGGGCGATGGCCCAGGACTTGGGGGCCATTTCGCCGAGGACCATGTGCAGGAAGACGACGACGATCATGGCGAACGAGAAGGCGATGCCGTAGCTGAGGCCGCTGGGCAGACCCAGGCCGTGCAGCAGCGGATCGACCTGGTGCGAGATGGCGGGCTTCGAGATCGAGCCCAGGCCCAGGGTGCAGATCGTGATGCCGAGCTGGGCGCCGGCGAGCATGAGCGACAGTTCGCGCATGCCGGCGAGGGCGGCCTTGGCGCCGCGCTGCCCGTCGGCTGCGGCCTTCTCCATGCGGTGGCGTTTTGCGGCGACGAGGGCGAATTCGGCGGCGACGAAGAAGCCGCTGCCGATCAGCAGCAGGACGGTGACGAACAGGGCCATCGGGAAGCTCATGACTGCGCCTCCTCGGCGGTCTCGGCGTGCTGGGTGCGCTCGATGCGTACGCGGTCGGGAACGTGCCGGTCCAGGGTGAGGACGTGGATGTCCACGCCGTCGACGGTGAGCCTGTCGCCGATGGCCGGGAAGCGGCCGAGGCGGTCGATGATCAGGCCGGCAACGGTGTCGTAGTCCTCTTCCTCGGGCAGGTCGACGCCTGTCGCGTCCTCGATCTCGTCCAGGCGGCGCCCTGCGTCGACCAGCCAGCCGTCCCCGTCGGCGACGGCGAGCTCGACCACCGTGTCGCTCTCGTCGGCGATGTCACCGACGAGTTCCTCGGCGATGTCCTCGTAGGTGACGACGCCGGCGACTCCGCCGTGTTCGTCCAGGACGACCGCGAACTCGTCGTCCCGCTCACGCATCCGCTGTACCGCGTCCGGCAGTGGCAGCGTGTCCGGGAGCAGCAGCGGACTGCGGGACGCGCTGCCCGCCGACGTGCTGTCGAAGCGGTCTGCGGGCAGGCTCATCAGGTCCCGCACGCCGAGAACCCCCGCGACGTCGTCGGGGTGGTCGCCGAACACGGGGTAGTTGGAATGGCCGTGCTTCGCGATGAGCTCCACCGCCGCGGCCGCCGTGGCGTCCTTGTGGACGAACACGGCGTCCGCGCGCGGCACCATGACCTCGCCGAGAGTGCGCTCGGAGAACTCGACCGCATGGTCGAGCAGCTCGGCCGTGTCGGCCGGGAGGTGGCCCTGCTCGTGGGACTCGCCGATCAGGTGGCTGAGCTCTTCGAGGGTGGCTCCGTGGTGCAGTTCCTCGACCGGCTCGATGCCGACCTTGCGCAGCAGTCTGTTCGCCGCACCGTCGAAGACGTGCACGAGCGGTCCGACGATCTTCAAGTAGACGAGGGTCGACGGGGCGAGTGACTTGGCGAGCCGCTCGGGCACGGCCAGCGCGAGGTTCTTCGGTGCCAGCTCGCCCAGCACCATCTGCACGACGGTGGCGAGGACGAAGGCAAGCGTGACGGAGACCGCGGTGACCGCCCCGCCGGACAGGCCGATGCCTTCCAGCAGGGGCCTCAGCAGGGCGGAGACGGAAGGCTCGGCGAGGAAGCCGACGACCAGGCCGGTGACGGTGATGCCGAGTTGCGCCCCCGACAGCATGAACGAGAGCCGTTCCAGCACCTTCAGGGCCCGCGCGGCGCGCTTGTCCCCGGCCTCGGCCTCGTGGGCGAGTGCGAGGCGGTCGGCGGCGACGTAGGCGAACTCCTGGGCGACGAAGTAGCCGGTGCCCGCGGTCAGGACGAGTACGGCCAGCAGGCCGAGAACGGCGTTCACCGGGCACCATCCGGGCGCGTGCCGTGGTCAGGGCCGAGACGTCGGGGACTGTGGCCCTCGGGGTCCGTCGGTCTGGCGGACAAGGAGTGCTCCTTCGAAAGGTTTGGATCAGGTGAATCGCGCGTACTGGACAAATCGGCAGGTCCGGGCGGGATGTGCGGCCCGGCTCCCGGGCCGGGGCGGGCACCGGCGGGCACCGTGCGCCGGGGCGGTGTACCCGCCCGGGGTACGACGGTCACACCGCGGCGGCCGGGCCGACGAGCTCTCCGAGGACGTCCTCCATGGTGACGTAACCCAGGATCGCGCCCGTCGCGCCCGTGACGGCGGCCAAGTGGCCGCCGTCCGTGCGCAGTGCGGTCAGGGTGTCGTCCAGCGGGGTGTCGATGCGGACCCGGGTGACGGGGTGCAGGGCGGAGCGCGGGAAGGGCCTGTCGCGGTCGGTGACACCGAGGGTGTCCTTGATGTGCAGGTAGCCGAGGACGGCGCCGCTCGGGCCCTTGACCGGGAAGCGGGAGAACTTGGCCGCGGCCGCGACGCGTTCCAGGCCGGCGGGCGTAATGGTGTGGTCGACGGTGTGCATGCGCCGGGCGGGCACGAGGATCTCGCCGACCGGCCTGGTGCCCAGCTCCAGGGCGTCCCGCAGCCGCTCGCCGTCGGCGGGCGAGAGCAGCCCGGCCTCGCTGGAGTCGTCGACCATGCGCGCCAGCTCACCGTCGGTGAACACCGACGCGACCTCGTCCTTCGTCTCGACCTTCATCAGGCGTAGCAGGACGTTGGCGAAGGCGTTGATGGAGAACACGAACGGCCGCAGGGCGCGGGTCAGAGCGACCAGCACCGGCCCGAGCAGCAGAGCCGTCTTCGCCGGTGCGGCCACGGCGATGTTCTTCGGGACCATCTCGCCGATCAGCATGTGCGCGTACGTGGCCGCGGTGAGCGCGATGACGAAGGCGATCGGGTGCACCAGGACGTGCGGGATGTGGACGGCTTCGAACACCGGCTCCAGCAGATGAGCGATGGCAGGCTCGGCGACCGCGCCGAGCACCAGGGACGACGCGGTGATGCCGAGCTGGGCGGTGGCCATCATCTGGGAGATGTGCTCCAGACCCCACAGCGTGATCCGGGCCCGCTTGTCGCCCTGGCGGGCGGCGGGTTCGATCTGGCTCCTGCGTACGGAGATCAGGGAGAACTCGGCGGCGACGAAGAAGGCGTTGGTCAGCAGGGTCAGGGCGCCGATGAACAGCTGCAACGTGGTCATCGCGTCTCCTGCAGGTCCTGCCGCGTGAGCCGGGCCGGTGCGGTGATCCGGACCCGGTCCGCCCGATGGTGCTCGACGTCCAGGACGTCGAGACGCCAGCCGGCCACGTCGAGCGAATCGCCCTCGACCGGGATCCGGGCCAGGCGCGTGGCGATCAGACCGGCCACGGTCTCGTACGGGCCCTCCGGTGCGAGCAGCCCTATGCCGAGGAGCTGATCCGTGCGGACGCTGCCGTCCGCCTCCCAGGAGGAGCGGCCGTCGCCGGTCGGCGGCGCGGGCAGCAGGTCGGGGGTCTCCAGGGGGTCGTGCTCGTCGCGCACCTCGCCCACGACCTCCTCGACGATGTCCTCCACCGTCGCGATGCCGGCCGTGCCGCCGTATTCGTCGATGACCACGGCCATCGTGCGCTCGGCACGCATCCGCTCCAGGAGCCGGTCGGCCGGCAGACTGTCCGGCACCACCAGCGGGGCGGTAGCCAGTGACAGCACCGGGGCCGTCGCACGCTGCTCGGGAGGCAGCGCGAGGACGTCCCGGATGTGGACGGTGCCGACGACCTCGTCGAGGCTGTCGCGGTAGACGGGGAAGCGGGACAGACCGGTGGCGAGGGTCAGGTTGGCCGCGTCAGCCGCCGTGGCGTGCGCTTCGAGGGCGATGACGTCCACGCGCGGGGTCATCACGTTCTCGGCGGTCAGCTCGCCGAGGTGGAGCGTCCGTACGAACAGCTCCGCGGAGTCCGGCTCGATCGCTCCCGCGAGCGCCGAGTGCTGGGCCAGTGCCACGAGCTCCTCGGGGGTGCGGGCGGTGGCGAGCTCCTCGGCCGGCTCCAGGCCGAAGCGGCGCACGAACCGGTTCGCCGTGCTGTTCAGATGCCGGATGAACGGCCCGAAGGCGGCGGTGAAGCCCCGCTGCGGGGCGGCGACCACCTTGGCCACGGCCAGCGGCCGTGAGATGGCCCAGTTCTTCGGCACCAGCTCACCGATCACCATCAGCACCACGGTCGAGACGACCACACCGAGCACGGTGGCGACGGAGGAGGCCGCCGCTCCGAGTCCGATGGCCTCGAGCGGGCCGCGCAGCAGTGCGGCGAGCGACGGCTCGGCCAGCATGCCGATCACCAGCGACGTGACGGTGATGCCGAGCTGAGCACCGGAAAGCTGGAACGTCAGCTTGCGTGCGGCCTTGAGGGCGCTGTCGGCACCGCGCTCGCCGGCGTCGACGGCACGCTGCAGCTCGCCGCGCTCGACGGTGGTCAGGGAGAACTCGGCCGCGACGAACAGCGCACAGGTCAGCGTCAGTGCCAGGGCCAGCAGGAGCAGCAGTATCTCGATCACCGTGCCACCTCCGCTCCCTGGCCCATCAGGCGTCGGCAGGCGGTGACACGGCTCGTACTGGGAGGTTCACCCATCGGGGGTCCGTTGCTCCTTCTTGTGCGGGCGAGGGAGAAGCACCGCTTCTACATCCACTGTAAAGGAATGGCAAACAACGTGGCACGGCGCGGGCCACGACTTTTCGCCACAGGCCCCCCATGCCTGCAACGGAGCGGGCCGCCGACTGTGTGGTGGGCGCGATCCGGGAGAGCACTGTCCCGTTCCGCTGCCTCCCCGATGGGGCCGGACCCGGCCTACCTGAGCGACACCTCCGTCGGCCCGACGACATCGCCACCCAGCACAACCTTCTGTCGCGATCAAGAGTCTGACCGGGCGCGCAGCCCCAGGG
>NZ_JBSGZJ010000286.1:0-9418 GCF_053610925.1 Streptomyces sp. NPDC054847
CGGCGGCGGGTCCGCCACCTGGGCGTCAGCCGTCCAGGGTCGTCGCGGTCCGGGGTCGTCGCGGTCCTGGAGGGCCGCGGTCCCCGCTCAGCGGTCCAGTTCCTCCTGGATCGGCGTCTTCGGCGCGTCACGCAGATGCTCGGACAGCCCCGGCTTGCCGCCCTTGCGCGCCTGTTCGGCCTTCTGGCTCGCGTTGTGTCCGAGGTCCGAGTCCGGATCCGTCCGGACGGAACGCGCCACGTCGTCCCGGCTGTCGTACCGCTCGGGCGGAATACCGCGCAACGCCTTGACGACCTCCTCCGAGGCGTCGGCCCCGCGTGCCGCCGACATCAGCTTCTCCTTGTCGGCCGGGAAGTCGACGTCCTTGATCGCTTTCAGCACCTCCGGCACGTTGGTGTGCGCCATGGGAAACCTCCTTGCTCACGCGCGCGACTACTCTTCGTAGTCCTCAGGCTTGACCCCGGCATCGTCCAGTGCCTCGCGCATGGTGCTCCCGGACGGCCGGCGTTCCTCCTGTGCCGCATTCCGGCCCTGCTCGGTCTCTGCCGCCGATCCCTCGGCCGCCGCCGATTTCTCCGTGACGACCTCGTCGGTCGTTCGCGTCTTGGGCCGGTTCTCCTCGGGCACGGTCATCGTGGCGCTCCTCCCGTTCGATCGTCGCGTCACCGCGCACGAGTACCCGGAAACCGCGTGTCGAACATGGGATCCGCGGTCACGGTGCCGTGGTCTCGGAGGTGATCAGGTCGATCACCGCCCTGATGCCGCCCTCCGCGAGCGCCCGGCGCTGGCGGTCGGCGGGGGTGCCCTGCTGGAGAAGGCGATGAACGAGCGAAATCACCTCACGGGTGTCGCCGGCGGCGTCCAGCGCGGGCGTGATGTGCTCGATCAGCTGCGCGACGACGTCTCCGGCACTGCGGCGCTCGCCCGTCGCAGTGATCAGGTGACCGCTGAGACCGTAGCGGGCGGCCTGCCAGTTCGCCGCCTGCATCAGTTCCGGAGCGATGACGGGCGCCGGCGTGCCGACCGCCGTCTCGTGGATGGCGGTGACGACCAGCGCGCGCACGATCCCGGCGAACATCACCGCTTCGTCGGCCCGCAACTGCACGTCGGGGCACCGTACTTCCACGGTGGGGAAGCGGTCGGACAGCCGGATCTGCCAGTACAGCTGTCCCTTGTCGGAGATGATCCCGCTGCTGATCAGCGCCTCGATCCGCTCCCTGTGGTCGGTGAGGTCCCGGAACGCGGGCGGCGGGCCGCTCACGGGCCAGCGGCCGAAGATCAAAGTGCGCCAGCTTGCGAAGCCGGTGTCCTGTCCGTCCCACAGGGGCGAGTTCGCGGACATGGCGACCAGGACGGGCACCCAGCCCCGCAGCCGGTTCAGGACGGCCACGCCGACTTCCGGACTCGGGACCGCCGCATGGATGTGCATGCCGCTGACCAGCTGCTCCGCGACCAGCTGCGGAGCCTGCACCCGCATCGCGCGGTAGCGGGCCTGCTCGGTCACCGGCGCGTTGACCGGGCCTCTCCTCGGCGGTGTCCCGCATGCCGCGAGGCGGCACCCGTGGGCCTCCGCGGCGGCGCCGACCGCGTGGCGCAGGCGCAGCAGGTGACCGCCTGCCTCCTCGAGCCGGGTGCAGACGGAAGTGGCGACCTCTACCTGCACCTGCAACAGCTCGGACTGCAGTTCGTGCTCCTCGACGAGTGGTTCGAGGCCTGCGGCCGCACGCACCTGTTCGGCCATCGGGACCGGCACCCCCGTCTCCGCGTCGAGCAGCAGGTACTCCTCTTCCACGCCCAAGGTCACCGGCTCCATGGGGGTCAGTGTCGCGGGACGGACGCCGTGATCAGTGGACGACACAGTGGTTTGCCCGAAAGCACGCGCCGAAGCGCGTCCGGGGGCGAAGCGGTCCCCCGGCCGGTGTGGCCGAAGCCACTGCCTTCCCGTGACCCACGCCATTTCCCCAGGTGACCGGCGGGGATAGCGTTGCCGCGCACATCGCTCCCCAGGACCACATCGGACGCCACAGTGCACGCAGACCTGACCTCGCTGATAGCGGCGACAGCCCAGTGGATGTCGCGCGCCTTCCCCTCGGGAGGTGGCGTGCTGGATTCCGCACTTTCCCACGCGCAGGCGCATCAGGCCGTGACCGTGGCCGCGTCGCTGCGCTATCCCACACCCGTCGACGCGGCTCTGGTCGCGGTCGCGGGGGCGGGAGGGTCCGCCCGGCTGGACTGGATCACCGGCTCCGACGGGGCCGGGCTCGACGACGCCGATGAGTACGCCTGGCGCACATGGGTCGACGAGGTCGTCGCCAGTTGGGCGGCCTGCCTCCTCGCCAGCCCGGACCTGGCATCGGCGGCGGTGACCGCGCTCGGTGACGGCGGACACGGCGACGGAACGCCGGCCGGGTTCCGCCGCCTGGTGGATCCCGATGAGCGTGACCGGCGGGCCGGTGCCCTGCTGCGCCACCCGGACCTGCTCGAACCCGTGGCAGAGCTCCACCGGCCGGCCCTTCTGTCCCGCCTGTGCGCGGGCCAGGGGATGACCGCCTGAGCCTGCCCCCTCACCTGCGGGGAGCCGCCGACCGGTCCCCGCTCCCCCGGGCCTCTCCCTCGGCCCCGCCGCACTCGGCACCCGCGCCGGACGGACAGCTCGATGGCGTTCGTCGCGATGATCCGTCACGGTGAAGTTGGGCCGACCGCACGGTCACGGCAGGGCGCCGCCGTTCATCGGGCGACGTGCTCGCGGCCTGTCGCACGCATCCGACGGGCAGTGCCGGGCAAGAATCGAGGGGACATGAGCAAGAACGAGGCAATGCCCACCTTCGGGAGCATCGAGGCGCTGACGGAACTGGTCACGGCCCGGCAGGGGCTGTACGTGCGGTGGTCCCGTGGACCCGAGCCGGACCTCGGCTCGGTCTCCAGCACCGACGACCTGACGGGCGCTTCCATGCCGGGCCTGTCCGCCAGCCCGCTGGACGTGGAGTCCTGGTGGGGGGACCGGCCCGTCCGCACATGGGTCGCCCGCCGGCTGTACGACTACTCCCATCTGCCACGGGTCAAGGACGAACGGGCCCGGCCGTGGGTCCTGCACGGCCGGGAATCGGGCCGCGGTCCGGACAACGAACCGCTTGTCCGCGATGTGGAACCGCTCGGCTGGATCGCCGACGAGGTCATCAGCGAGGCGACAGCCGTGATCGAGCGGCAGCCGGGGCGCTGGGGCCCGCTGGACCGTGACGCGCAGACCCCCTGAGCGGCCGGGGCGCATCACGGCACGCGGAGCGGGCAGCCTCTGACCGGAGATCGCCACGCGGCGAACGGCATCGGAGGCAGTGATGGTGTCCCACGCTTTCGAGGACGGCGTTCTGGTCGTGACCCTGCACAGCGCCACCGACGTCGGCCGAAGATCGGCGCTGTCGCAGGAGATCAGCGATCTGGTGCACGCCTACCGGCCGAGTCCGGTCGTCGTCGTGCTCGAGGAGCCGGCCACCGGCGGCGTCACCGTCGGCGCCGTACTGAAGGCCCACCGCATGTGCAGCCACCTGGGTGTCCTGATGTCCGTCGCCACGCACAGCGCGCCGGCGCGACGCCTTCTCGAGGCGAACGCCGACACCGGTGGCACCCGGCTCGTCGTCCACGCCCGCACCGACACGGCGATCCTCTCGGCCTTGTCCGCGGCGGCCTGACGGCGACGGCCGCGGGCGGTCGCGACCTTCCGGCGGACGGGGCCGGCTTCACCCGGGCCCGAGGTTCACCTCCCGCGACAGGGGCACCCGTGGCGGCACGGACGCATCGAACGCCCGGAGCCGCGGGGCTGACCGGGCCGAAGGAGACCGTATGTCCGCCGCCCCGGGCCTGCCGGTCAGCATCGACTTCATCGGCAACGCCACGACCCTGATCCGCTACGGCGACCTGACCCTGCTGACGGACCCGAACTTCCTGCACCGCGGGCAGCACGCGTATCTCGGTCACGGACTCGTCAGCCGCCGGCTCACCGAGCCGTCGATGGGGGTCGGTGAGCTGCCTCGCGACCTGACCGCGATCGTGCTCTCGCATCTGCACGGCGATCACTGGGACCGTGTGGCCCGCCGTCACCTCGACCGGTCACTGCCCGTGATCACGACGCCGCACGCCTCCCGCCGCCTCCGCCTCGTGCACGGCTTCCGCCGGGCCGACGGGCTCCGGTCGTGGCAGAGCCACACCCTGATCGGCGAGGACGGCAAGGCGACCGTGACGGCCCTGCCCGGCCGGCACGCCGGCGGAGCCCTGCGGCCCCTGCTACCGCCGGTGATGGGCAGCCTGCTGGAGTTCGGCCCGCCGCGAGGCCCGGCACATCTTCGGCTCTACATCTCGGGCGACACGCTGCTGTTCGACGGCATCGACGCCATCGGCCGCCGGTACCCGGACATGGACCTGGCGGTGCTCCACCTCGGTGGCACCCGTCTGCCGGGCGGATTCCTCGTGACCATGGACGGCGCGCAGGGCGTGGAGCTCGCCGAACGGCTGCGTCCGCGCTGGCTGCTGCCCGTCCACTACGAGGAGTACACCGTGATGACGTCCCCGCTGGCCGACTTCCTCCGCGCGGCCGAGGAGCGGGGCCTCGGTGAGCGGGTCGTCCACTGCGGACGCGGCGGCCGCGCCGTCGTCGCACCGGGCGAGCCGCCGGTCGTCCGGCAGCCCGCACCCGGCGCGGGCGTACGGCCGTGATCGCACCGGTCCGGGACGGAACACCGCTGGGGCGGGCTCGTTCCGGAGGGGGAGCCGTGACATGAGCGATCCGCGCGTCACCGTCGTCGTCATCACCCACAACCGCCGTGAGGAGCTGCTGCGCACCCTCGGCGAACTGGCGCGTCTGCCCGAGCGGCCGCCCGTGATCGTGACCGACAACGCCTCGACCGACGGCACCGCGGAAGCGGTACGCCGACTGCGTCCCGAGGTCCGGCTGCTCACCCCGGGCTCGAACCTCGGCGCGGTGGGACGCAATCTCGCCGTGCGGCACGTCACCACGCCCTACGTCGCCTTCTGCGACGACGACTGCTGGTGGGAGCCGGGATCGCTGTCCCGCGCCGGGGACCTCCTGGACCGCCATGAGCGGCTGGCGGTGGTCACCGCCCGGATCGTCGTCGAACCGGGCGGCAGGGAGGACCCGATCGTCGCCGAGCTGCGCGACTCACCGGTCCAGGGACCGGCATGGCTGCCGGGTCCCGCCCTGGGCTCGTTCCTCGCGGGGGCGTCGGTGCTGCGTGTCGAGGCGTTCACCGAGGCCGGTGGATTCAGCGAGCGGCTGTGGCTCGGCGGCGAGGAGGAACTGCTGGCCACCGACCTGACCACGCTCGGCTGGTGGCTGACCTACGACGAGAGCATGACGGTCCACCACGCACCGTCCCCCGCACGCGACGCCACCGGGCGGCGCGTCGACGGTCTGCGCAACACGCTCTGGTTCTGCTGGCTGCGCCGTCCGGTCGTTCCCGCGGTCCGCCGGACGCTGCACCTCGCCCGTACCGTTCCGCGTGACCGCGCGTCGCTGCGTGCCTTCGGCGCCGCGCTCGCCGGACTTCCCTGGGTCGTACGGGAACGGAAGGTCGTGCCGCCGGCCGTCGAAAGGCGCCTGTCGCTCCTCGAAGAGTCGCAGCGGCACTCCACCGCCCGCCGGTACGTCGGCTGACGAAGGGCCGCACCGCGGAGCAGGACGTTCAGCCTTCGACACCGGTCGCCGTGTGCGCCGCGCCCACGGGCTTGGACTCCGGTGATCCGCGTTGCCTCAGGTAGATGGCGAGAACTGCCATGGAGCCGATGGCGAGGAGTTCGGACTGCCAGTTCTGGAGTGTGCGGCTCCAGAAGTCCGCGGAGGAGAGATAGTCGGGCCAGCTGGTCGGGGCCTGAAGCCCGCGCAGCTGCTGCTCGTTGTAGGAGGCGACACCGGCAATGGACTGGGCCAGCCATGACAGCAGGAAGATGGTGCCCATGACGAGGCCGAGGGAGCGCGAGTAGAGCGTTCCCCGCCAGCCCCTGGCCGCGGCCCAGCGGGGCGAGTCCTCCGTGGCGTGCTCGCCGACCATCTGGTCCTCGTCCGACTCGATGCCCGCCTTGTGCAGTTCCTTGGATTCGGGTGAACCGCGTTGCAGCAGCCAGACGGTGCCGAAGATGTACAGGAAGAACTGCAGGTACTCGGACTGCCAGTTCTCGGTGACATCGACAGCGAAGTCGGAGGAAGCCACATAGGCCCCGAAGCTGACGGGTGCGAGGCCGTCGGCGACCAGCTGGTTGTTGAACTCCGCCTGTCCGGCCACCGCCTGTCCTGCCAGGGCGAGCAGGAACGCCGCCAGGAAGACCAGGCCGAGGCTGTTGTGGTGCAGGAACCGCCATACGGGACGACGGGTCGGTGCGCTGCCCTCGCCGGCCTTGGACATGGAGCTCATCGGTGCATCAGCCCCAGAGCCATGAAGTACGCGAGACCACCGGCGATCATCACCAGGGTTCCGACGAACAGTGTTCTCATGGCCTCATTCACCCGCCCTTGAGTTCGCACTGGTACGGCCGGCCGTCGCGGGGCGTGCATCCGGCCGCTGTCACTTTCCAGCCGGTCGGGAAGTGGGAGAGGAACACCGTGTCCGTCTCGAGTACGACACGGGCCTGGTCGCCGTACACGTCGACGCGACGCACCGCACCGGCCTCGGTCAGCTCCGCTTCCCCGATCGCCTGCTCACAGGGGCTCTTGCCCGACTGCTCCAGCTCTTCCAGGGTCTCCGGCGCGAGGGCGGCGCACATGCGTGCGAACTCATCGGCGCCCAGAGCCTGTTCGAAGGCCGTCACCTCCGCGGTGACATCGTCGCGCCTCTCGTCGAGCGAGCCGCAGGCGCTCGTCGCGAGGACGAGCGCCGCTACCGCGGCCGCCCGCCCGCACCACCACCGTCCTGTCACACTGCCTCCCGGCCGACTCAAGGCAGGCCGCGCCCACCGGGTCGAAGACGTGGACAGCGGCTTGCCGCCCATGAGACGCCCAGTCACCTGTCCCCGCAATCCAGGACCGTCCAGGGAGCCGCGCTCGTCCGGCCCGGACGCGGACCCGATCCGACGCTTCGCCGGCCGGCCCGGCGCGGCGCCCGCGTCGTCCCTGGGCGCCTGCCCGACCTGCGCCCGCATTACCGTTCGTTACATTTGCCCCATAAACGACGGGACATGCGTGGTGTGATGACGCAGGGAAACGTGATGACCCTTCACCGTTCGGCACACCTGACACGAGCACCGGAGAGACGTCCGCGCCATGACAACCGACTCCCGCACCACCGTCGTCGTGATCAGCCGCAACCGCAGGGACCAACTGCTGCACACCCTCGACCGGCTCATGGAGCTGCCCGAAAGGCCTCCGGTGATCGTCGTCGACAACGCGTCGACCGACGCGACCGCGGAAGCCGTCGCCCGTCAGCACCCGGGCGTCACGCTGCTGACACCGGATCGGAATCTCGGGGCCGTCGGCCGTAACCTCGGCGTCCGTCATGCCCGTACGCCGTACGTGGCCTTCAGCGACGACGACTCGTGGTGGGAGCCCGGGGCGCTCACCGCTGCCGAACAGCTCTTCGACGGGCATCCCCGGCTGGGACTGCTGGCGGCGCGTACCACCGTGGGTCCCGAAGCGGTGGACGACCCTTTGAACAGCGTGCTCGCCAAGTCCCCCCTGGGCATGGTCCCGGATCTGCCCGGGCCGCAGGTGCTGGGCTTCCTGGCCTGCGCGGCGGTGGCCAGGCGGTCGGCGTTCCTCCAGGCGGGCGGCTATCACCCGGTGCTGTTCTTCGGGGGCGAGGAGACCCTGCTCGCCTACGATCTGGCGGCGCGCGGCTGGGGCGTGTGCCACTGTCCGGACGTGGTCGCCGTCCACTGCCCGACGGGTGGGCCGCGCAACGGCCGCAGTGCGGTCATGCTCCGCAACGCGGCACTCACGGCATGGCTACGACGGCCACTGCCCGTCGCGCTCCGCCGCACCGGCGCGCTCGCGGCCGAGGCGAGGTCGGACCCGCCTGCCAGGGAGGCGCTGCGTCAGGTTCTGCGCAGGCTGCCGATGGCGCTGCGTGCGCGCAGGCTGCTGCCGGCCGCCGTGGAATCGGCGGCCCGCCGACTGGACATGGAGGGAGCCGCCACCGCGGCCGGACCCATGAAGCCGGCCGTGCGACCTGCCGCACGGTCGCCGCGATGAGCCCGGCCGCGTGACCTGCTACCGCCTTCTCGGCGGACGTGTCGTGGGTGTCAGGCGGGGGCCGGCTCGTACGTCCAGCGGAGCAGTGCTCCGAGCCCGCCGGCCGGGACGGCGTCGGCGGCCTCGTCGGGAGGCACCACCAGCACCTCTGCGGCGGTCACCGCCGCCGAGCGGAGCAGCGCGTCGTCGGCGCGTGCGGAGATCGGCTCACCCTCTCCGAGCGCCTGAGCGTCCGTCCGGCGCAGGGCGAGCTGATCGGCGCCGCCGCCCACCCAGACCTCCCGGTGGGCGTCCGGCCCGTCGGGCACGATGAGCAGGGTCTCCACCCGGTGCTCCCGGGCCGCCTCCACCAGGGCGGGAACGCCTTCCACGGCGTCCGTCGGGCGCTCCGTGCTCACGCGTCCGGCGCGGAAACGCTCCAGCGCCTCGTCGATGCGGCGGCGGACGTGTTCGCGCCGGGCGTGCTGGATGTCCCGATCGAGGGCGGGGGACTCGGAGCCGGGGGCACGGCCGCCGTGTTCGGTGCCGAGCGTGACCTTGCGGACCGCCTCGGGGAGCCGCTCGTGGACGGCCGACCGTTCCCGCGGGTCACCGGCGAGCACGACCAGGTCGGCGCCGGACTCCTCGTACGCGGCGGAGAGGGCTTCGGCGATCTCCGCCGCGTTCTGGTCCCAGGTGTTCTCCACCTTGAGCTGGAAGTGCCGCTCGGACCAGTCGGCGGACCCGGTGCGGTGCACCGGATGGTCCTGGCCCTGGACCTGACCGGCGTCCTGCGGACGGGTCGCGCCACGGAGTTCGAAGTCGGCGCCGGTCCTGTCGATGTACGCCACGAGGCAGGCGGGGTCCTGGCCGGCCAGCTCCACGAGGGGTGTGATGCGGGGAAGGGGCGCCCAGCAGGCGATCTGCTGCCGCGGCGGCCGGGACAGACGGTGGCTGAGCACCACCTCGCCACCGGTGGCGAAGACCACCCGGCCCGAGGGGTCCTCGGCAGGCCGCACGTTCGTCAGGGCGTCGCGCACCGCGCCCACGGTCGCCTCGTCGGCGCCCTCGCGTTCCAGGGTGCGACAGCACTCGTCCACGGCCAGCGCACGCTGTTTCGCCGCCGATTCGTCGTTCTGGGCCGGGCCGAAATACACCGTCGCCCAGGGCCCCGGACGGTCGAAGAGTGGTTCCAGGAATGACAGCTTCATGGGTTGCTCCTTCGTGGCCTCCTCCGGACGCGTACGC
>NZ_JBSGZJ010000287.1:0-9398 GCF_053610925.1 Streptomyces sp. NPDC054847
CGACGGGCCGCGGGCCCACGAGGGACCCGCGGCCCGGTGACGCGGGAGTGACGTGCGGAGCGGCTCGCCCCCGGCGACCGGCCGGCGGTGAACCGCAGCCGTCATGGGGTCGGGATGTCCGACGGCAGGCCGGTCGGCAGACCGTCCGGCAGCGCGCCCGCCTCGCTCTTCTTGAGGGTGTCCTTCTTGCCGGCGTCCCACGAAATGACCAGCGTGGTCCCGTCGTTGGACTCGATCGAGCCCTTCGTGCGGTCGGTGTTCCCGTCCGCGCACTTCAGCGACAGCATCTGCTTGCCCATGTCCTGCACCTCGCCGGTGCAGGCATGACCGTCGGCGACGATCGCGGCGTTGGAGCCCTGGACGGACAGCGCGACCGGCTTCCGGTCGCTCAGGCCGGTCCAGGTGCCCTCGATGTCACGGGCTCTGCCCTCGCCGCCGCCGCTGTCGCCGCCGGCCTCGGTGGGCGAGGCCGTGGCCTTGTCCTTGCCGGCGTCGTCGCTGTCGCCGCTGCCGCATCCGGTCAGGGCGAGGGCGGCGACGAGGCCCGCCGCGACGGCCGATGTACGTACGAGCTTGAGCACTGATCTGTCCCCCTGATCGATAGCAAGACCGCGCCAAGCTACCAGCAGGACGTGCCCACCCCAGGGATGGAGCCGGCGTGCGCCTGCTCACGCCTCGGCGCCCTGGACAGCCGGAACTTCCGTCGGCGACCCCGCTGTTCGGCCGCCCGCCGCGCCTCTTCGCGGACACGCGCCGGACCGGCGTCCCTCGGCCGACGGCGTCGTCCGGCCTGCGCGACCGCTGCTGCAGCGCGCCCGTGCCCGGCCCGCGCGGGGGTGCCTTTGATAATGGAAATCATTTCCATATACTGGCGTCATGGCTCGCAACGACATCCGCCCGGTCATCAAGCTCCGCTCCACCGCGGGCACCGGCTACACCTACGTCACCCGCAAGAACCGCCGCAACGACCCCGACCGGCTGACCCTTCGCAAGTACGACCCGGTCGCCGGGCGGCACGTCGACTTCCGAGAGGAGCGCTGACATGAGGTCCGGCATCCACCCGCCCTACGCACCTGTCGTATTCCGCGACAAGGCCGCCGGCTTCGCCTTCCTGACCCGGTCGACGGCCACCAGCGACAGGACCGTCGACTGGGAGGACGGCAACACCTACCCCGTCATCGACGTGGAGATCTCCTCCGCGAGCCACCCCTTCTACACAGGGACGGCGCGCGTCCTCGACACCGCCGGCCGCGTCGAGCGCTTCGAGCGCCGGTACGGAGGCCGACGGTGACGCTGCCCGTCGTAATCGTCGGCGGGCTGCACGCCGATGCCCGCCGGGCAGCCGTGGAGCGGCTGCTCACCACGGTGCCCGGCAGCGTCGCCCTCCACCACGACCTCTCGACCGCCGGACGGGGCACGGTCGTCAGGACGGTCCGCGACGCACGGGGCGTCCGCGACACGGGGGAGACGCCGCTCGTCAACGACTGCGCCTGCTGCGCACTGCGTGAGGATCTGGTGCCCGAGCTGGCGCGGCTCGCCGCGGACGGTGCCACCGGTCTCGCGGTCGTCGAGCTGTGGGACTCGGTCGAGCCCAAGGCCATGGCCGAAGTGATCGCGGCGCACGGCGGCGAAGGTCTCGCCCTGACGTCGGTCATGACCGCCGTGGACCCCGCGCTGCTGCTGCCGTATCTCGCCAACGGCGACGACCTGGCGGACGCGGGGCTCGCCGCGGCGGCCACGGACCGGCGCACGATCGCGGACACCTGGGCGCGTCAACTGGAGTACGCGCCGGTCCTCGCCCTCGTCGACAGCGAGGAGGCGGACGACGAGGACCGCGCCCTGCTGGCACAACTGCACCCGACGGCCAGGCGGATCGCCGTGGACGATGAGGAGCTGGCCGCCGCGGCCGTCGCTGGGTTCGATGTGGACGCGGCCGCCGCCGCGCAGCATCCGGCCTGCGCGCGGCTGCCGCAGGAGGCCGACGACTGCGGCGTCGCCACCTATGTGTGGCACAGCCGCCGGCCCTTCCATCCGGAGCGCCTCTACCAGGCGCTGGAGGACCTGACCTGCGCGGCGGCCCGCAGCCGCGGCCGGTTCTGGCTCGCCGACCGGCCCGACACCCTGCTGGCCTGGGACGCGGCCGGGGGCGCGCTCTGTGTCGAGAGCGCGGGGCCCTGGCTCGCCTCGCTGCCGGACGCCGCCTGGGAGACGGTCCCGCCCGTGCGCCGGGCGGCCGCCGCGCTGGACTGGCACCCCGAGCACGGAGACCGCTGCCAGCACCTGGTGTTCACCTCGCCGGGCCTCGACCGCGACGGACTCCAGCAGCTCCTCGAGTCGTGCCTGCTGACCGACGCCGAGTACGCCGCGGGCCGCGAGGCCTGGAAGTGGCTGCCGCCCGTCTTCGACTCCCTCCTCGAGGTCTGACATGTCGGCCCGCGTCCCGGCTCGGCCGTCTGAACGGACGGGCACGGTCGTACGTATCCACCGGGGGCACCTGGAACCCGGCCGCGACGGATGGCACCGATCGGCGCGGGCAGACGTCTCCATGGGTGAGGCCGTCGCTGCTGTAACCGTGGGAACACCCCGCGTGCACGTGCATCTGCTCCTGCATTCGCTTCATGCATCTGCATGTGAACACAGCTATGATCCCGGATAGTTGACACCTGCACCTTGCACCCCGGGAGCGACTTGTGCACCAGGTCTACAACGGCATGGCGGCGACGGAGCTTCGCGGGGTCGTCTGGCAGAAGAGCCGGCACAGCAATTCACAGGGTTCGTGCGTGGAGCTCGCCAGACTGCCGGACGGCGACGTGGCGATGCGCAATTCGCGGCACCCCGACGGGCCCGCGCTCGTGTACACGCCCGCCGAGATAGAAGCGCTGCTTCTGGGCGTCAAGGACGGGGAGTTCGATCACCTGATCGCGGGGGCGTGAGGCCCGGCCGCTCCGGCGCACGCCGGGCCGGGACACGCGAGCGTGTCCCGGGCATGGGCGACCGGTTCAGACCGACGGAGGCGCCTGGTTCAGACGGAACAGCGCCCAGACCACCTTGCCGCGCAGCGACCCGGCGAGCGGGTGCCAGCCCCAGCCGTCGCTGAAGGAGTCGACCAGGAAGAGCCCGCGGCCGGACTCGGCGGCGAAGTCCTCCTCGGTCTCCCGCGACCGGGGGCCGTCGTGGCTGGGGTCACGCACCGCGCACACCAGCCGGCCGGTCCACCGCATCAGGTGCAACCGGACCGGGGCTTCCTTGGTGGGCTCGTGCGGGGCGCCGTCGGACGGCAGTGCGTGCCGCAGGGCGTTGGTCACGAGCTCGGAGACGACCAGGGCGACATCGTCGAAGCGTTCGTCCAGCTGCCACTGGCCCAGTGTGTTCTTGGTGAACATGCGGGCGCCGCGCACCGCTTCGAAGCGGGCGGGCAGGGCGCACGAGGCCGAGCTCGAGACGGCCGCGGGGTCGAAGGGGGGAAGGCCCTGCCGTAACGGCTCGAGCATGGTGGATCCATTCGGTCCCATGCGAGGCACTCCCGGGAATCGCGGCTGTGACGCTACAACACGAACGAGCACGCAGGTGCGCGAGGACCATGGTTCCGAATGCGTAGGGCAGATGCAAGGGCAGATGCACGTGCACGCGCCGGACCTGTCCGTCCCCGTGCCGGTTCTTGCTCATTTCTTCCACCAATATCTTGCGAGCTCTGCCTGACGCCTTCTCATTTCCGTAATCGAATGAGTACGGGCTGAAGCGTTTTGGTGGCAGAATCCGGCTCTTGGGGTTCGGGGGGACCTCCGGAAGCATCGGTGTCGAGCGAACAGAGCGTGCACAGCAGGGATGGGGAGGGTCGAAGTCGTGGCAGCAGGCGAGTCAGCGTGGTCGTGGGAACAGTCCCGCGCCGAGGGCCCGGGCGGAGGTTCGGTGGTGCGGCGCATCCTGCTGGGTTCACAGCTCAGAAGGCTGAGGGAATCGCGTGGCATCACGCGAGAGGCGGCCGGCTACTCGATCCGCGCGTCCGAATCCAAGATCAGCCGTATGGAGTTGGGCCGGGTGAGCTTCAAGGCGCGCGACGTGGAGGACCTGCTGACGCTCTACGGCGTCGCCGACGACAGCGAACGCGACGCGCTGCTCGGGCTCGCCAAGGAGGCCAACGTGGCCGGCTGGTGGCACAGCTTCGGCGACGTACTGCCCGGCTGGTTCCAGACATACATCGGCCTCGAGGGTGCCGCCTCACTGATCCGCATCTACGAAGTGCAGTTCGTGCACGGGCTGCTGCAGACCGAGTCGTACGCGCACGCCGTCGTCACCCGCGGCATGCCCGACGCGCCGCGGGCCGAGATCGACCGCAGGGTCGCGCTGCGCCTGGAGCGCCAGAAGACCCTCGTCTCCGAACGCGCCCCGCACCTGCACGCAGTGCTGGACGAGGCGGCCCTGCGCCGCCCGTACGGCGACCGGGCGGTGATGCAGGCCCAGCTCCGCCATCTGATCGAGGTCTCGGAGCACCCGAACATCACGCTCCAGGTGATGCCCTTCAGCTTCGGCGGCCACGCGGGCGAGAGCGGCGCGTTCACCATGCTGCGCTTCCCGGAGTCGGACCTCTCCGACATCGTCTACCTCGAGCAGCTGACCAGCGCCCTGTATCTGGACAAGCGCGAGGAGGTCGCCCAGTACGAGCGGGTGATGGAACGGCTGACCGAGGACAGTCCTGATCCGGCCGAGACCCGTGACCTTCTTCGGGGTCTCCTCCAACTCATCTGAAACATAAGTACGATGACGCAACATCAGACGTCCGTGCTCATGCCTCTGGAGTAAGGGATCACATGTCCTTCTTCACCGATCTGGCCCAGCAGTACATAGACGGCGAGTGGAGGCCCGGAACCGGCTCCTGGGACATCATCGACTTCAATCCCTACGACGGTGAGAAGCTCGCCTCGATCGCCGTGGCCACGGCCGACGAGGTGGACCAGGCCTACCGGGCGGCGGACCGCGCCCAGCGGGCGTGGGCGGACACCAACCCGTACGCCCGCCGGACCGTCTTCGAGCGGGCCCTTCGGATCATCGAGGACCGCGAGGAGGAGATCGCGGACGCGATCGTCGCCGAGCTCGGCGGCACCCGCCTCAAGGCGGCGTTCGAACTGCACCTCGCCAAGGAGTTCATGCGCGAGGCGGTGCACCTGGCGCTGCGGCCGGAGGGGCGCATCCTGCCCTCGCCGGTCGACGGCAAGGAGAACCGCGTCTACCGGGTGCCGGTCGGCGTGGTGGGCGTCATCAGCCCCTTCAACTTCCCCTTCCTGCTGTCGGTCAAGTCGGTCGCCCCGGCGCTCGCCCTCGGCAACGCCGTGGTCCTCAAGCCGCACCAGAACACCCCGATCTGCGGCGGCTCGCTGGTGGCCAAGGTGTTCGAGGAAGCGGGACTGCCCGCCGGCCTGCTGAACGTCGTGATCACGGACATAGCCGAGATAGGCGACGCGCTCATCGCGCACCCGATACCGAAGGTGATCTCCTTCACCGGCTCCGACAAGGTGGGCCGGCACGTGGCCACCGTCTGCGCGGCCAACTTCAAGCACGCGATCCTCGAACTCGGCGGCAACAGCGCCCTGATCGTCCTCGACGACGCCGACATCGACTACGCGGTGGACGCCGCGGTCTTCAGCCGGTTCGTGCACCAGGGCCAGGTCTGCATGGCCGCCAACCGCATCCTGGTGGATCGCTCGGTCGAGAAGGAGTTCACCGAGAAGTTCGTCGCCAAGGTGCGGACCCTCAAGGTGGGCGACCCGGCCGACCCGGCGACCCACATCGGCCCACTCATCAACTCCTCCCAGGCGGACGCGGTCTCCGCGCTGGTCGAGCAGACGGTGGAGGCGGGTGCGACGGCACTGCTGCACGGCGCCGCGGACGGCAACCTCGTCTCCCCTTCGGTGCTGACCGGCATCCCCGCCGACTCGCCGGTGCTCACGCAGGAGATCTTCGGTCCGGTGGCCCTGATCGTCCCCTTCGACGGTGAGGACGAGGCGGTCCGGATCGCCAACGAGACGCCGTACGGCCTGAGCGGCGCCGTGCACACCGGTGACGTGGAGCGGGGTGTGCGGCTCGCCAAGCGTGTGGACACCGGCATGATCCACATCAATGACGGCACCGTGCACGACGAGCCGATCGTGCCCTTCGGCGGCGAGAAGCAGTCGGGTCTCGGCAGGCTGAACGGCGACTCGATGCTCGACTCCTTCACGACCCAGAAGTGGATCTCGGTCCAGCACGGGCGCTCGCGGTTCCCGTTCTGACGAATCTTCCGACGCCGGGCCCTTGCGGACAGAACCTGACCGCAAGGGCCCGTAGCTTTTGAGGTGTCGGCAGGAGGGCGGACGGCCCTCCCCACGATCCGGAAGGCGGACACACCATGGTCACCCACGTTCCCGCGGAGGCCCACGGCGACGAGCGCGGCGCGCTCCTGTCCTTCGTCGAGGCGCAGCGGGGCGCGATCCGGCGCTCCGTCCTCGGTCTGACGGAGGAGCAGGCGGCGAGCCGGCCGAGCGCGAGCGAGCTGTCGCTGTCAGGGCTGGTCAAGCATGTGGCGGAGATGGAGCTGAACTGGCTGCGGCTGGCGCAGCAGCGGCCGAACGCGAGGCAGCGCAGCGAGGAGACCTGGGGCGACAGCTTCCGCCTGGTCGACGGTGAGACCGTGCCGGGTGTGCTGGGCTTCTGGGACTCGGTCGCGAAGGAGACGGAGGAGTTCATCCGCTCCGTGCCGAGCCTCGACGACACCTTCCCGCTGCCTCCGGCGCCCTGGTACCCCAAGGACGCGCGGGTCTCCATGCGGTGGCTGATGATGCACCTGGTCGAGGAGATCGCCCGGCACGCGGGCCACGCGGACATCATCCGCGAGTCGCTGGACGGCAAGGGCGCGTTCGACCTGATCGCGCTGGAGCAGGGTGGGGACTGGGGCGCGTGATGACCGCTGCGTACCCTGGTCAAAGTTGATTAGGAGGTACGCGGATGTCAGCGATCCGGCTTCTCGTCCTGGGGGCCGTGCGCCAGCACGGACGGGCGCACGGCTACCAGGTCCGCAACGATCTCGAGTACTGGGGCGCCCACGAGTGGTCCAACGCCAAGCCGGGGTCGATCTATCACGCGCTCAAGCAGATGGCGAAGCAGGGACTGCTGCACGCCCATGAGATCGCCCCGTCGACGGCGGGCGGGCCGCCGCGGACCGAGTACGAGATCACCGAGCAGGGCACCGAGGAGTTCTTCTCGCTCCTGCGGGAATCCCTGACGGCGCACGACCAGAAGACGGACGTGCTCTCGGCCGCGATCGGTTTCATCGTCGATCTGCCCCGGGACGAGGCGGTGGCGCTGCTCAAGGAGAGGGTGCGCGGTCTGGAGCAGTGGCGGGCTGCGGTCACCGAGTACTACACGCCGGAGGAGGGCCCCCAGTCGCTGGGCCACATCGGCGAGATCATGAACATGTGGGTGTCGTCCGCGGACTTCGGCGCGGAGTGGACACGCGGCCTGATCAGCCGGATCGAGGACGGCGCCTACACCTTCGCCGGTGAGGGGGAACCGTTCATCGGGGTGCGGGCGGAGGGCGACGAGAACCCTTACGCGACGGGCGAGCCGCATGAGGGCGATCTCAGCTAATCAAGTTTGACCAATCCAGTTCAGGGGACTATCTTACGGCGGTGGTCAAGTTTGACTACTGCCCCAAGGCTGCTGGAGGAGACGGATGACGGACGCGATCGTCGTCGAGGGTGTACGGAAGCGGTACGGGGACAAGCGCGCTCTGGACGGCCTGGACCTGACGGTGGCGCGCGGCACGGTGCACGGCGTGCTCGGTCCCAACGGTGCGGGCAAGACCACCGCCGTACGGGTCATGGCGACACTCCTGCGGCACGACGAGGGCGTGGTGCGCGTCGCCGGTCACGACGTGCGCACCCAGGCCGGCGAGGTCCGTAAGCGGATCGGCCTGCTCGGGCAGCACGCGGCGGTCGACGAAGAGCTCGGCGGACGGCAGAACCTCGAGATGTTCGGGCGGCTGTACCACCTCGGCGCACGCCGGGCGGGCGCCAGGGCAGACGAACTGCTCGAGCGGTTCGACCTCGCGGACACCGGACGCAAGGCGGTCAAGCTCTACAGCGGCGGCATGCGCAGGAGGCTCGATCTCGCGGCCTCGCTGATCACCGAGCCCGAAGTGCTGTTCCTCGACGAACCCACGACGGGACTCGACCCGCGCGGCCGGGCCGAGGTGTGGGCTTCGGTGCGCTCCCTCGTCGGCGCCGGCACCACGGTGCTGCTGACCACGCAGTACCTGGAGGAGGCCGACCAACTGGCCGACCGGATCTCGGTCGTCGACGCCGGACGGGTGATCGCGGAGGGCACGGCGGACGAGCTGAAGGCGAAGACCGGCGGCGACCGGATCGACGTGGTCCTGCGGGACGTGGACCGCCTCGCCCTCGTCGCCTCCCTGCTTCCCGGCGAGGCGACCGTGGACGCCGACCGGCGGCTGGTCAGCGCGCCGGTGAGCGACCGGATGGCCGCCCTGACCGAGACCGTGCGGGCACTGGAGGCGGCCGGGGTGGAGGCGGAGGACCTGTCCGTCCGCCGTCCCACCCTCGACGAGGTCTTCCTCCACCTGACGAAGGAGCACGCGGCATGAGCAGTTATGTACTGACCGACTCCTGGACCATGACCCGGCGCGAACTCGCGCACTGGGCACGGCAGCCCGTGCAGGTCGTGGTCGGGCTCGTGTTCCCCGTGATGCTGCTGCTGATGTTCGGCTACCTGATCGGCGGCGGCCGGGGCGTGGAAGGGGCCTACGTCGACTTCCTGATTCCGGGCATGCTGGCGCTGACCATGGCCTTCGGTCTGGAGGCGACGATGCTCGCGGTCACCCAGGACCTCAACAAGGGCGTCATCGACCGCTTCAGGTCCATGCCCATGGCGTCGTCGGCGGTGCTGGTCGGGCGCAGCTTCGCCGACATGCTCCAGTCGGCGCTCGGCCTGCTGGTCATGATCGGCGTCGGCCATGCCATCGGCTGGCGCTGGAACGGCGGCTTCGGCGCGCTGCTCGGGGCCGTCGGGCTGCTCCTGCTGCTGCGCTTCGCGATGCTCTGGGCCGGCATCCACCTCGCGATGGTCGCGGGGAAGCCGGAGTTGGTGCAGGCCGTGCAGATCCTCGTCTGGCCGGTCGGCTTCCTGTCCAACGCCTTCGCGACGCCCGAATCGATGCCGGGCTGGCTGGGCGCGGCCGTCGAATGGAACCCGATCTCGGCGACCGCGACCACGGTCCGCGACCTCGCCGGCATCCCCGACGTGGCCACGGGCTCCTGGGCCGCGGAGCACGCGGACCTGCTGGCGGTGGCGTGGCCTCTGGTGCTGGTCGCGGTCTTCTTCCCGCTGGCGGTCTCCCGCTTCCGGCG
>NZ_JBSGZJ010000288.1:0-9378 GCF_053610925.1 Streptomyces sp. NPDC054847
ATCCTGAAGGATCCGGGCCCTCTTCTTCAGTAGCGGGGACAGGATTTGAACCTGCGACCTCTGGGTTATGAGCCCAGCGAGCTACCGAGCTGCTCCACCCCGCGTCGTTGTGTTGCAACCTTACCACGACGCGGGATGGTGCCTGCTCAGCCCGGTGGTCCTCAGTCCCCCGGTGCTCCTTCGTCCGGTTTCGCGTCCGGTTCGGCGCCAGGCGTCGCCTCGCCACCAGGCGCGGACTCCGGCTGTGCCTTCTGCGCGTCGGCCGCCCGCTGCAGCGCGGCCTCCAGGGCTGCCTGCGCCTTGCCGTACGCGGCCCAGTCCGTCGGGTTCTTCTCCAGGGCCGCCCTGGCGTCGTCGTACGCCTGCTGGGCGTCCGCGATGGCGTCCTGGAGCGCAGCGTCACCGGTGGCAGGCGGTTCGGTGGGCTCGGTGGGCGGCTCGTCCGGATCGGTCGGCGGAGTCTCCTCGTCCGGTGCCCCCTCCGCGCCGAAGACCTGACCGAGCGCGCCGGCGAGGTCGTCGGCGAAACCGATCTTCTGGCCGTAGACGACCGCGACCTTGCTCAGGAGCGGGAACTCGGATCCGCGTCCCTGGGCGTAAATGGGTTCGACGTACAGGAAGCCTCTGTCGAGCGGAACCGTCAGCAGATTGCCGTACTTGATCGTCGAATCCGCGCCCTTGAGGTCACGGACGTAAGTGGCGATGGGCCCGTGCCGGTTGAGCCGGCTCTGCACCTGCTCGGGTCCGTCGACATTGTCGTCCGTCACCCGCAGCAGTTGGATGCGGCCGTAGTCGCTGCTCTTGGCGTCGGCGTCGACCGCCATGAACGCCCGCAGGTTGGGCCGTCCACTGGGGGTGAACGTCGTCGTCAGCGAGAACTGCTGCGCCTTGTCGCCCGGCAGCTTCATCGACAGGTAGTACGGCGGAACCGCGTTGCTGTCCGACTTGGTCGGGTCGTTGGGCACCTGCCAGGCGTCACTCGCGTTGTAGAACTGGCCGGCGTCCGTGACGTGGTAGAGGGCGAGCAGCTCGCGCTGCACCTTGAACATGTCCTGCGGGTAGCGCAGGTGCTCCCTCAGCTCGGCCGGGATGTCGCCCTTGGCCTTCACCGTGCCGGGGAAGGCCTTCTTCCAGGTCTTCAGCACCGGGTCGTTCTCGTCCCACTCGTACAGCGTGACGGTGCCGTCGTAGGCGTCGACGGTGGCCTTCACCGAGTTGCGGATGTAGTTGACCTGGTTCTGCTGCGCGACCACCGCGCGCTGCCGGTCGGTCAGCGAGTCGGCCGTGGTGTCACCCAGCGTCGTACGCGAGGCGTAGGGGTAGCCGTTGGTGGTCGTGTAGGCGTCGATGACCCACTGGATCCGCTTGCCGATCACGGCGGGGTACGCGTCGCCGTCGATCGTCAGCCACGGGGCCACCGCCTCGACGCGCTCCTTGGGCGTGCGGTTGTAGAGGATCTTGGAACCCTCGCCGATGGCGCCCGAGTACATGATCTGCGGCTCGCTGAAGGCGACGGCGTACGCGGCGCGGTTGAGCGGGCCGGAGACGTCGATGCCGCCCTTGCCCTTGTAGCTCGTGGTGACCTGGCCGCCGCCGTCCCGCTCGTAGTCCAGCTCCTTCTGGGGACCGCCCACGATCGAGTACTGCGTGGTCTTCTCGCCGTAGTAGATCCGCTGCTCGTAGTCGCCGAGCATGCCCTTGGTCGGCAGACCCGAATCCGTGAAGTCCGGGGCGCCGCTCGTGCCCGCGGCGGTGTCGGTGCCCTTGGCCGTGACAGCGCCGAAGCCGTGGGTGTAGGTGAAGTGGTCGTTGATCCAGTTGCGCTTGTCGACGCCTGCGAGGTTGAGCTCGCGCAGACCGATGACCGTGTCCTGACCCTTGTAGCGGTCGACGTCCAGGGTCGCCGGGAACTGGTAGTACTTCCGCTCCTGCTCCAGCTGCTGGAACGTCGGCGACACGATGTTCGGGTCGTTCATGCGGTAGCTGGCGGCGTCGTCGGCGTTCTTCCGCTGCTGGTCGGGGTCCTTCACCTGGCCCTTGCCCAGGTAGTCCGCGGGCTTGACGCCGTCGATCCCGTAGGCCTTGCGGGTCGCCTCGATGTTCTTCTCGATGTACGGCGCTTCCTTGGCCTGCTCGTTCGGCTGGACCTGGAACTTCTGGACTATGGCCGGGTACAGGCCGCCGATCAGGATCGCCGACAGCACCATCAGGCCGAAGCCGATCACCGGCAGCTGCCATGTGCGGCGCCACAGCGTCGCGAAGAACAGCAGCGCGCAGATGACGGCGATGCAGAACAGGATCGTCTTCGCCGGCAGGTAGGCGTTGGCGTCGACGTAGCGCAGGCCCGTCCAGTTGTCGGTGGCCTTGAAGTCACTGGACTTCACCGCGAGCCCGTAGCGGTCCAGCCAGTACGCGACGGCCTTCAGGGCGACGAACAGGCCGAGCAGCACCGACAGATGGCCGGTGGCCGCGGCGGTCGCACGGGCGCCGGGGCTGGTGATGCGCAGCCCGCCGTACAGATAGTGGGTCAGCGCGGCGGCGATCACCGACAGCACGACGGCCGCGAAGCCGAAGCCGAGCAGGAACCGGTACCAGGGGAGGTCGAACGCGTAGAACGCGACATCCATCTGGAACTGCGGGTCCTTCTGTCCGAAGGGGACTCCGTTGACCCACATCAGCCACGTACGCCACTGGCTCGTGGCGGAGGCACCGGCGATCAGCCCGACCAGGGCGGTGATCGCGAGCAGCACCCACTTCTTGTACGGGGCGATGCCCATGCGGTACCGGTCGAGGCTCTGCTGCTCCAGCGACATCGCGCTGAGCGGCGGCCGCAGCCGGTGGGCCAGCCAGATGTTCACCCCGACGGCGGTCGCCATCAGCAGACCGAAGACGGCGAACAGGCCGATCTTGGTCCACAGGGTGGTGGTGAACACGGACGAGTAGTCGACCGAGCGGTACCAGAGCCAGTCGGTCCAGAACCCGGAGAACATGACGAAGACCATGGCCAGGACGGCCAGGACACCCAGTGTCATGAGCAGGGTGCGGACGCGCCGGGAGGGCCGGCCCACTCTGATCCGTGGCCCTGTCGGGCCTCCGCCGCGGTCCGGCATCTGGAAAGCCAACGTGCGCCCCTCGAAGTTCGCGGTTGTGTGAATCGGGCCCCGCGATCGTAGAGCCCACTCATGCAACTTACTGAGGCTTTACCTAGTTCCCGTCGCGGGGCAGGAAGGAGGCAGGATATTGACCATGCCCAACGATTCCTCTTCCGGCCCCCCGATGGCCGCGAGCCCGCTCACCCGCGCCGTGCTTGAGATCGACGAGTACGCCTCCGGTCTCGGCTGGGACCAGCCGGCCCGGCTCTTCGCTCTCGTCGACACCCATCAGCTGCGTTCCCAGGAGCCGGGCCTCGCCCGCCAGCTCGGTCTGGACGGCGCCGACGACACTGCCGCGCCCCTCACCCCCGTCGAGCAGGACGAGATCCCTGCCGGCACCCCGCTCGACGAGTTCCTCGGCACCCTCGCCTGGCCCGACGCGGTGGCCGGCTGCGCCCTGACCGTGGAGCGCCTGATGCTGCCGCCCTCCGCGGAGGCCTCCGTACCGGTCGGCCTCGACGACGCGGCCCTCACCAAGTGGGTCGCCGAGCACCCGGACCGCCAAGAGGTCCGGATGACGGTGGCCGTGCTGCGCGACGGCACACGGGAGTCCGCACTGCGGCTGCGGGAGAAGGACTCCCCGACCGAGGTGCTGACCGGAGCCGGGCTGGTGCCGGGACTGGCCGAGGCGCTGGCCGCCACCTTCGAGGCGTAGGACCTCCCCCTCTCTCGAAGTGGGGTGGTCCACCCTGCCCTCCGGGGGCGCCCGGCCCCGGAGGGCTGCCTGTCCCTGCACCGTCCGACGCGTGCGGCGGAGTGCATGACAGCGGACATCACCAGGTGATCCCGCGGCAGGACCTGGCCGAGCGGCGCTTCCACCGCGCGCCGGTGGCGGGGTCAGCTCGCCGAGCAGCTCGGCAGGTCCGCCGTGGCGCCCGAATTGATCTTGGCCAGTGACTTCCGCGCGTCCTGGATGGTGTCCACCTTCACCAGCGTCAGTCCGTCCGGGATGTCGGAGACCGCGGAGGCGCAGTTGTCGCTGGGGGTGAGGAAGTACTCGGCGCCCGCGTTGCGCGCGCCGACGAGCTTCATCTCGATGCCGCCGATCGGCCCGACCTTGCCGGACTCGTCGATGGTGCCCGTGCCGGCGACGAACTTGCCGCCGGTCAGATCGTCGGAGGTGAGCTTGTCGACGATGCCGAGCGCGAACATCAGACCGGCGCTCGGTCCGCCGACATCGGCCAGATTGATGTCGATCTCGAACGGGAACGTGTGGTCGGTGCCTGCCTGGATCCCGACGATCGCCCGGCCGTCGTCCTCCGCCTTCACCGTCGGGACGGTGACCTTCTTGGTCCGGGTCGGCTCCTTGCCCGCCTTCTCCGCGGCGGCCGCCTCGTCCGCGGGCACCACGGTGAAGACGACGTCCTCGCCGGGCTTGTGCTTCACGACGAGCTTGGCGACGTCCTCCGGCTGCTTGATCGCGGTGCCGTCGACGGCACGGATGACGTCCCCGGCGTGGAGCCGGTTCTGCGACGGCGATCCCTTGACCACGGAGGAGACGACGACGCGGGCCTTGACCGGCATCTTCAGTTCACGCAGGGCAGCGACCTTGGCACTCTCCTGGGACTGGCTGAACTCCTCGGCGTTCTCCTGCGTCGACTCCTCCTCCGTCTTCCCGTTCGGGTAGAGGGTGTCGTGCGGCACGACGACATTGTCGTGTGCCACCCAGCCGTAGACCGCCTCGAGGAGGTTCATCTGGTAGTCGGCGCCGGTGACCCTGACCGTCGTCATGTTGAGGTGGCCGGTCGTCGGATACGTCTTGTGGCCCGAGATGTCGAGCACCGGTTCGCCGTCCGCGGACCCGAGAGTGTTCACCGTCGGTCCGGGTGACATCTCCGCGTAAGGGACTTTGAGGAACACGCCTGCGCAGAGCAGCGCAATGAAGATGAGGGTGGAGGCGAGCATCGTCGCGGTGCGGCGTGGCATGGAACGACAGTACGGGACATGCCTGTGGACGCACCGTCGGGGCCGGGCCGTCCGGGCCGCTCGGCGGCCGCGGATGGGGGGCGGTCAGGAGCGTGCGGCGTCGGTGCCGGAGGCGGTCTTGTCCATCGCGTCACGGAAGCGGGCATAGCCCGCGAGCTCCGCCACGTCACCGCTCGTACGGTCCCGTGAAGCCCAGCTCGCCCATATCGCCGCACCGACAGCAGCGAACAGCGGGATCAGCAACCAAGCCAGAACTGCCATCGCGACCTCCCTACCCCATGAGCACACGCAACCGAGTGATCAGCAGATTAGTCATCTGCCGGTTCAACGCTCACGGCAGGGGTGGGGTTACGCAAATCGGGCGGATGGGTACTGACCGCGTTTCAGCGGACAGACACCGGAAAATCATTCCGGCCGACCGCCCTCAGCACGCGCCCACCCACTCCTCCGTGCCGTCGGAGAACCGCTGGTGCTTCCAGATCGGCACCTCGTGCTTGAGGTCGTCGATCAGCTTCCGGCAGGCCTCGAACGCCTCGCCCCGGTGCGGGCAGGAAACGGCGACGACCACCGCGAGATCCCCGACCGCGAGGTCACCCACACGGTGGACAGCGGCGAGCGCCCGGACGGGATAGCCGGCGGCGACCTTCTCCGCGATGCGGCGCATCTCCGCCTCCGCCGTGGGATGGCAGGAGTAGCCGAGGGTGTCGACATCGGCGCCGCCGTCGTGGTTGCGCACGGTGCCGACGAACAGCGCGGTGCCACCCGCCGCGTCGTCGCCGACCGCCGCGAAGACCTCGTCGAGGGAGAGCGGCGTGTCGCGGATCGCCAGCAGACGGATCGGGTCCTGCGCCGCCTGCTCACCTGGATGGTCGTTCGTGCTTGCCATGCCGTCCATCGTGCCGTACTGCACCGACAACGAGGAATAGCCGGTTCGACCGTTCGGGGACGATCCTGTTTGGAGCCTCCTACAGCCTCCCGCGCCCGCCGCCTCAGATCCTCCGCCGTGCTTTGCGCGCCCGGCGGACCAGGGCCGCCGTACCGAGCAGCGCGACCGTCGCGCCCGCCGCGCCCGCGGCCGTGGCGTCCTTGCGGCCGAGGCGGCGGCCGGCCACCGTGTGCCGGCCCTCCACCTCCTCCAGGAGCGCGGCGAGCACCTCCTCGTTGGTCCACTGAGGACGCCAGCCTGCGTCGTGCAGGCCGCTGACGCTCACCACCCAGGGGTGCATCGTGTAGGCGAGGTCCCCGGCGGGCGAGGGTGTGAGCCCGATCCGGTGGAGCCGGGCCGCAGCGCCCAGGGCGACCGCCGAGGGCAGCTCCATGCGCCGGATGCCGCTGAGCTCCTCGACCTCCTCCTGCTCCAGCCACCCGTCGCATCCGACGGCGAGCTCGCCCTCGACCTTCTCGAGGGCGGCGTACTCGAGCGCGCTCACCAGGTCCTCCACGTGGCAGAACTGCCACATGGGCCGTGATCCGGCGACCACGAGCAGCCGCGGCGACTCGAAGTAGCGGGTGAGCGCGGTGTCGGTGCCGCCCACCAGGACGGCGGGCCTGACCACGGTGACGTTGAGACCGGGGTGGGCGCGCGGAGCCCGGCGGGCCAGCCGCTCGATCTCGAGGAGGTCGCCGACACCCGTCGCCTCCGCTGTCGCGCGCAGTTCCGCGTCCTCCGCTAGAGGGACGTCGTTGTCGGGATGCGCCCCGTAGACCATGGCGGAGGTGCACAGGACGACACGGTGGACACCGGCGGCAGCGGCGGCCGTCAGCACCGTCTGGGTGCCGCGCACGTTGTACGCGGTCCGTGCGGCGGGATCGGACTCCAGGTCGAGGTCGAGCGCCAGATGCACCACGACGTCGACGCCGCGCAGCTTCTCGGCGATGGCCGGGTCCCGCACATCGAGAATGTGCCACTGGGCCTCGGACACCTCGCCCCGGCGTTCGTCCAGGGCCACGACCTGCTTGACCTCCTCCGACGCGGCCAGGCGCCTCGTGAGGAGGTCGCCGACGCCGGTGGCGGCGCCGGTGACGGCGACGACGGGGCCACGGCCCGACGGCCCGCGGCCCCCGGCCGGGGTTGAGTGGTTTCGCGCTGCGCGAACCTGCGGATCTGGGGAACTCACCAGGCGTCTCCAGCGGTTGTCTTCAGTACGTGAGCGAATGACGCATACGCACCAGGTGGCGTCCATCCTGCCGCAGGCCCAGTGTCGGCGGAGCATCGAGCCCATAAGCGGTTCGGATGTCTACGCTGGATGGTGTTGTCGGGCAGTCGCCGCCGGCAGGAAGCCGGCGGCCCTACGAGCCGAGGAAACCCGTGAGTGACACCCCATTCGGATTCGGCCTTCCGCCGGAGGAGCCGGAGAACGGCGACGAGGGCAAGAAGAAGGATCCCGCAGGAGGTGGCCAGGGCTCCGGCGGGTCCTCCCCCGCCGACCCCTTCGGGTTCGGCTTCGGGGAGAGCGGCGGGGACAACCCCTTCGCGGCCATGTTCGGCTCCCTGAACCCGAACGACCTGGGCGCTGCCTTCCAGCAGCTCGGCCAGATGCTCAGCTACGAGGGCGGCCCGGTCAACTGGGACATGGCGAAGCAGATCGCGCGCCAGACCGTCGCCCAGGGCACGCCGGACGGCACCAAGGACGCGAGCGTCGGCCCCGTCGAGCGGACCGCTGTCGAGGAAGCCGTGCGACTGGCCGACCTGTGGCTGGACGGCGTGACGTCCCTGCCCTCCGGCGCGAGCACGGCCGTCGCCTGGAGCCGGGCGGAGTGGGTCGAGGCGACGCTGCCCGCGTGGCAGCAGCTCGTGGACCCGGTCGCCGAGCGCGTCGGCCTCGCCATGGGCGATGTGCTGCCCGAGGAGATGCAGGCCATGGCCGGGCCGCTGATCGGGATGATGCGCTCCATGGGCGGCGCGATGTTCGGGCAGCAGATCGGCCAGGCCGTCGGTGTGCTGGCGGGCGAGGTGGTCGGCTCGACCGACATCGGTCTGCCGCTCGGCCCGGCCGGCAAGGCCGCGCTCCTCCCGCTGAACGTGGAGGCGCTCGGCAAGGACCTCGGCGTGCCACGCGAGGAGGTCCGGCTGTACCTGGCCCTGCGGGAAGCCGCCCACCAGCGGCTCTTCGCCCACGTGCCGTGGCTGCGGTCGCATCTGTTCGGCGCGGTCGAGGGCTACGCCCGCGGCATCAAGGTGGACACCTCCAAGCTGGAGGACGTGGTCGGCCAGTTCGACCCCACGCACCCCGAGCAGCTTCAGGAAGCACTCCAGCAGGGCATGTTCCAGCCGGAGGACACCGCCGAGCAGAAGGCCGCCCTGGCCCGCCTGGAGACCGCTCTCGCGCTCGTCGAGGGCTGGGTGGACGCGGTGGTCCACGAGGCCGCCTCGTCGCGTCTGACGTCCGCGGGCGCGCTCCGCGAGACGCTGCGCAGGCGACGCGCCTCCGGCGGACCCGCCGAGCAGACGTTCGCCACCCTGATCGGCCTTCAGCTGCGCCCGCGCAGGCTGCGGGACGCGGCCCGGCTGTGGGCCTCGCTGACCGACGCCCGCGGCATGGACGGGCGGGACGCTCTGTGGGAGCACCCCGACATGCTGCCGACGGCCACCGACCTCGACGACCCGGACGGCTTCGTCCACCGCGAGCAGCTGGACTTCTCCGAGCTGGACAAGATGCTCGGCGAAGCGGCGGGCGGCCAGGGGCAGAAGCCCGGCACGGAGAAGGCCGACGACTCCGGGACGGACGAGGACGAGACCGACAAGTGAGCCTCCACGAAGACGCGCTCCTCGTCCTGAAGGACTACGACGGACAAGGGGGCCAGGCGGAGCTGCGCCAGACGTACCTGGACCACCTGCAGGCCCATCCGGACGGCATGTGGAAGTCCTGCGGGGCGGGACACCTGACCGCCAGCGCCCTGGTGATCGATCCTGAGCGCGGGCGGGTGCTGCTGACGCTGCACAAGAAGCTCGGCATGTGGCTGCAGATGGGCGGCCACTGCGAGCCGGGCGACACGTCCCTGGCCGCTGCGGCGCTGCGCGAGGCGACGGAGGAGTCCGGGATCCCGGGGCTGTCGCTGCTGCCCGGCGGTCCGGTCACTCTGGACCGGCACGCCATTCCGGCGCCGTGCCACTGGCATCTGGACGTGCAGTACGCGGCCCTCGCCCCGGCGGGAGCGGTCGAGGCCATCAGCGACGAGTCACTGGACCTGCGCTGGTTCCACTACGACGAGGTGGCCGGCGTGGCCGACACCTCCGTCGTACGGCTCATGGAGCGCACGCGGGAAGCTCTCCCGCACCAGTGAGGGCACGGGTAAGGGG
>NZ_JBSGZJ010000289.1:0-9337 GCF_053610925.1 Streptomyces sp. NPDC054847
GTCGTGGGCGACCTACGTCGCCGACGACGCCGACCCGGAGGAGATCCCCCTCGTCGGCTTCTCCGCCCCGGCGATGCTCAAGGAGAAGTGGTGCGTCTCCGACGCGGACCTGGACGGCTCGTCCGACGAGACCTGGCTCGCCGCCGCCGGCTCCCGCGGCGAACGCGGGGCGAGAACGCCGGAGGAGGCCGCCCGCGACAACGCCTCCCTGTGGGTGTACGGCGGCTACACCCAGCCGGACAAGGCCAAGGTGACCAAGGGCGCGCCGGAGCCGTACACCACCGCCTCCGGCATCACGGGCAGCGTGGCGACCGCCTCCTCCACGGGCGTCGAACCCGTGGGCAAGTGCGACACCGACGGCAAGGCGACCGCCTTCGCCTTCAAGAACCCAAAGGGCGACATCGTCTCCTGGACGTTCGTAGGAGCGAAGGGGGTAGGGGAGGAGGTGCCGGACGGAGTCGTCCGCAAGGTGCTGAGCACCGTCCGCCTGGCCGGCGGCTGACCGGTGCGCCCGGCGGCCAACAGGGCTTCGCACCAACGGAGTTGTTCACCGAATGTTGGCTGATTCGTCGTACGCGAGCCGCCCGGAAGGGTAAGGCTGTTCCCGAGGTGACGCGGGGGACGAAGGGGGAGCGCCCGTGGCTGTCGGAGAGAGACGGGTCACAGCGGAACCGCGGCTGGGCATCAGGCGTGAGTCGCGCTCGTCATGGTCGAGGCGCGGCTTCCTCCTCGTCGTTGTGCCCCTGCTGGCGGCCGTGCTGACAGGCGTCGCCGTGCTGGCCGTGTCCGGGAACGTCCTGCTTCCCTTCCAGGCCGTCATCACCCTGGAAGGGAAGATGGCGTCCAAGCGGGACTTCTTCGAGGACGAAGAGGTCCAGCGGATCCTGATGAAGCATCACATACGGGTGCACATCACGGCGTCGGGCTCACGCGAGGTCGCGATCAGGGACATCTCCTCGTACGACTTCGTCTTCCCCTCCGGCCAGCCTGCCGGGGACCTGATCACCGCCGAACGGGCCAAGAGCAACCAGTACGCCAAGGTGCACCGCCCCTTCGTCAGCCCCATCGTGCTCGCCACCTACCGGGAGTACGCCAGAACGCTCGAGGACGCGGGCGTGGCCAAGGCACACCGCGGGACGGGTCCGGTCGCGGACCAGCCGCCCTACTACGTCCTGGACATGGCCGGGTTCCTGCGCCACATCCACGACAAGAGGCGCTGGGACGACATCGGCATCGAGCGGCACGGTATCGCCAACGCCAACCGCATCGTCGCGCAGACCCCCGACGTCTGCGGTTCCAACTCGGCCGGCACCTACCTCGCCCTGGTGGCGTTCACCTGGCACGGCGGGGGCGACGAGGTGCCCGACACCGACCAGGAGGCCGACGCCCGCGGGCGCGAGATAAAGCACCTGCTGGAACAGGGCCTGCCCGCCGCGGACGTGTTCCGCACCTATGTGTCGCCGGAGGGCAAGAACATCGCGCCCGTGGTGGTGGCCTACGAGCACCAGTACCTGGCCTACCAGCTGAACTACAAGGCCCGGTCGAAGAAGCTCGACGAGCAGCGCGTCCTTCTCTACCCCTCCGGACAGTTCGTCACCCAGCCTCAGTTCATCGCCCTCAACAAGGACGGCGACCGGCTCGGCGAACTGATCACGCACGACCCGGAACTGCGGCAGCGCGCCATGGAGCTGGGCTTCCGGATCCTCGATCCGACGGGGCAGGTCGCCGGGGACCAGCTGACCCGGTTCCTCGAGGAGCGCGGCGTCCCCGCCCCCGCCACGGAAGGCGACGACACCCGGACCGCGATGCCGAGGCTTCGCTACCTGGAGAGGATGATCTCCGTCGTCGGCGACTGCCCCCCGGCCGATGTCCTGCCGGGGCGGCCCTGATGAGGCCCCGGCGCCGGGCGATCTCGCTGATCGCCCTGTGCATGGCGGGCCTGTGGCTCGCCGCGGCCACGGCCTGCGCGCCCGGCGGCCCCGAGCGGGTGACCCTGCGGGTGCTGGCCAGTTCCGAACTCGCCGACATGGCCCCCCTGCTCGACGACCTGCGCCGCGACACCGGCATCACGCTCGAGATGGAACACCGGGGCACGGTGGACGCCAGCAACGAACTCGCGGCGCACGAAGGCCGCCCCCGGCACGACGTCGCCTGGCTCTCCTCCGACCGCTACTACCTGCTCAAGGTCAAGGCGAACGGCGGGCACGGGGAGAAACCGCTGGCGACCAACATCATGCGCTCGCCCGTCGTCCTCGGTGTGAAGCGGGCCACGGCCGACCGGCTGCGCCGGGCCGCGGCGGGCGGCCGGATCTCCTGGGCGGACGCCGCCGACGCCGCGGCGGACGGATCGCTGCGCTTCGGCATGGCCGACCCGCGGCACACCAACAGCGGCCTCGCGGCCCTCGTCGGAGTGGCGACGGCCGCCGCGGGCACGGGTACCGCCCTGCGTCCGCAGGACGTCTCCTGCGAGCGGCTGCACGGCTTCTTCGCCGGACACCTCCTCACCGGCGACGCCTCCGGGAAGCTCGCCGACGGCTACGCCGCGCGACAGGACGAACTGAACGGGCTGATCACCTACGAGTCCGAACTGCTGGCGCTCAACAGCAGCGGCAAGCTCCGCGAGCCGTTGGAGATCGTCTATCCCAGGGACGGCATGGTGCTCTCCGACTATCCGCTCCTGCTGCTCGACCCCTCCAAACGGGCGGCCTACGACAGGCTCGTCGACTGGCTGCGCAGCGGACCCGTCCAGAAGAAGATCATGGAACGCACTCTGCGCCGGCCGATCGATCCCGGCGTGCCCCGGATCGACCGCCTGCGGGAGCCGGTCGGCAACGCGCTGTACTTCCCGGACGACCAGAAGGTCGTCGACCGTCTCCTCGCGGACTACGGCGACCCGGAACGTGACCGGGCGGCCCGGGTGATCTTCGTCCTCGACTTCTCCAGCTCGATGCGCGGCGAACGCATCGCGGCGCTGCGCGAGACCATCGACGGTCTCGCCGGCGGCGACGACTCGCCCTCGGGAAAGTTCGTCCGCTTCTACCGGGGCGAGACGCTCACGGTGATGCGGTTCGGCGGCCGCGTGCTTGAGGAGCGGAACATCACCTACGAAGGGCAGCGGGACCTGGACCGGCTGCGCGCGGTCGTGGCGTCCGACGACTTCGCCGGATCCACCGCCATCTGGTCCTCGCTCGACCACGCCTACCGCACCGTGGCCCGCGATCCGCGTGACCGGCCGGAACGGCGGATCTCCATCGTCCTGATGACGGACGGTGAGAACAACGCCGGCATGGACGTGGACGCCTTCGTCCGCGGGCACGCGCGGCTGCCGGAGGACGCCCGCCGGGTGCGCACGTACACGATCCGCTACGGCGAGGCGGACACGAGGGAACTCGACCGAGGGGCACGGGCGACGGGCGGCCGCATGGTCGACGCCACCGACCGGTCCCTTCTCAGCGCGTTCAAGGAGATCCGTGGGTGTGTTCACTGAGATGTGGTGGAGCGTCTGGTGGCCCTGGATGCTGCTGTGGCTCCTGACGGCCGCGGGGGCGGGGGCACTGCTCGTCCTCGCCGCCGCACGGCTGGCGGCCGGCCGGCGCGGCGGGGCCCGGAACCTCACCTACAGCATCTGCTTCTACCTCCACGACCGGTCCGTCATGGACCACTACCAGATGCGCGGTTACGCGGCGGCGCTGCGCAGGGAGGTCGAGCAGCGGACCAGCGACAGCAAGGACGGCACCATCAGAGCCACCGTCTTCGGACTGAGCGCCGGCGGCGGGAGACGTGACAACAGCGAGATCGTCAGCAAGTACATGGAGGTCGCGGAACCCATCTCGGTGATCGGGATCATCATGGACGTGCTCGAGGAGAACGACGTCATCGTCCATGTCGACCTCGCGGGCGGCACGGTCAGACGGAACGCGGCACTCACCCGGGCACTGGCGAACCGGCCCGGCGGCGAGGGCCGCTCCTCCCAGACGGATGTACGGCTGCGGGACATCGAGGACTTCGTGCTCATCCGCGGCCGCTTCCGGAAGATCGACGAGTCGCCCGAGTCCACGGTGTTCCTCGCGCCCTACGGCGACCCCGAGGACCCGGCCGCGGGGCCGCGCGTACGGGTCACCTGCGCCACCGAAGGGCTGCGCAACCAGGTGCCGAGCGGCACGTTCTCCGCCCGCTGCCTCGGCAAGGTCCAGGACTGGAACTCCGAGGAAGCGGTGCTGGAAGTGCAGGCCATGGCCATCTTCCGATAGGGTCCGCGCGCGACAGGGCCGTCCGGAGGAACCTTGACATGACGAACAGATCCGCGCCGTTCGACGAGCTCGACCGCAAGATCGTCGCGGCCCTGGTGCAGAACGCGCGGACCAGTTTCACGGAGATCGGCGCGGCGATCGGCCTGTCGGCCACGGCGGTCAAACGCCGGGTCGACCGGATGCGCGAGAACGACATCATCACCGGTTTCACCACCACGGTGCGTCCCGCCGCGCTCGGCTGGGCCACCGAGGCCTACGTCGAGGTGTACTGCGACGGCGCCGCCCCGCCCCGGCGGCTCGCCGAGGTCGTGCGCAACCACCCGGAGATCACGGCCGCGATGACGGTGACCGGCGGTGCGGACGCGCTGCTGCACGTACGGGCGACGGACGTCGAGCACTTCGAAGAGGTCCTCGAACGCATCCGGGCCGAGCCGTTCATCCGCAAGACGATCAGCTACATGGTGCTGTCCCACCTGCTGACCGGCAGCCCGGAGGCCGGCGCCGGCCGCGCCGCGACGAGTGGCGACGCCGGCATGTGACCCCCTCTCCGGCAGGCGCGCAGAACCCGGTTGCCCCGCCGGACCGCCGGTGAAAGGGTCTCGGCCCATGCCTACCTTTTCCGCGCACGACGGAACCCGTCTCTCTTACCGGGTGTCCGGGGACGGCGCGCCCCTGATCTGCGTCCCCGGCGGACCCATGCGGGACTCCACGTCCCCGCGGGCCCGGCTCGTCGTCCAGCCGGGAGCCGGTCACTTCCCGTGGCTCGACGACGCCGAGCGTTTCGTCGCGACCACGTCGGCGTTCCTGCGGTGAACGGCCGCCCACCCGTCACCGCCGACGACCTCGACAACGCCGTGCAGCTCGCCGTCGCCGCCCTCCGCGAGGTACCCGCGACGGCCTGGGACGGCAACGCGGGCACCCTGGAGTGGACCTGCTGGGAGACCGTCGAGCACCTCGCCGACGACCTGTTCGCCTACGCCGTCCAACTCGGCCCCCGCACCCCGCCGCTGGACCGGGAGGTGCCCTTCGCCTACGAGAGCCGCCGGCCCGGCGGCCCCGCCAACTCCGTCCACGCCGATCGCACGGCGGGCCCCGACGGTCTGCTCCAGGTGCTGGAGGCCGGCGGCGCGCTGCTCGTCGCCATGGCGCGCACGACATCGCCGCAGGTGCGTTCCCACCATGTCTTCGGCGCGTCCGACCCCGAGGGCTTCGCCGCGATGGGCATCGTGGAGACCCTGGTGCACACCCACGACATCGCCGACGGGCTCGGCCTCACCTGGGACCCGCCCGCCGGCATCTGCTCACGGGTGCTCGCCCGGCTGTTCCCCGACGCCCCCGCGGACGCCGCACCCTGGCCCGCGCTGCTCTGGTGCACCGGCCGCACCGACCTCCCCGGACGGCCACGCCCCGCCACCTGGCGGTGGCACGGCGCGTCGCCCGCGTAGCCCGAACGGGTGGTGTAGGCCCGGCGGGCGACGCGAAACGCCGCCGATGGGCCGTACGACGCAGGATTGCTGCGCATACACGCAGCGGTTGTTCCTTGTCGCCCGAACCTCCCGATTCCTACCGTTGAGACGTCACCGGTCGTCACCGGTCGTCACCGGCCATCTCAGGAATCGGGAGGAACCCCGGGTGCCACCCAGCCGCGTGCCTCGCCCCAGGCGTTACCTGGTCTGCGAACCCCGTTACTTCGACGTGAAGTACGCCATCAATCCGTGGATGAGCGAGAACACCGAGGTCGATCAGGACCTCGCCCGGTCCCAGTGGAACGCCCTGACCGACGCCTACCGCGCTCTCGGCCACAAGGTCGAGTGCGTGGAGCCCGACGCCGAACTGCCCGACATGGTCTTCGCCGCCAACTGCGCGCTGGTCCTCGACGGCAAGGTCTTCGGCTCCCGCTTCCACGCGCCGCAGCGCCGGCCGGAGGAAGAGGCGTACGCGGCCTGGTTCAAGGTCGCAGGGTTCGACGTGCACCGGCCCGGGTCGGTGTGCGAGGGCGAGGGCGACCTCGTCCCCGTCGGCGGCCACATCCTGGCCGGCACGGGATTCCGTACGACCACCGAGGCGCACCGCGAGGTGCAGGAGTTCTTCGGCGTACCGGTGATCGGCCTCCGGCTCGTCGACCCGTACTTCTACCACCTCGACACCGCGCTGTTCGTCCTCGACGACGGGAGCGACGGGCACACCGCGAACATCGCCTACTACCCGGAGGCGTTCTCGCCGGGCAGTCTCGCGGTGCTGCGGCGGCTGTTCCCCGACGCGGTGATCGCCACCCGCGAGGACGCCATGGCCTTCGGCCTCAACTCCGTGTCCGACGGCCGCCACGTCCTCGTGGCCCCGCAGGCGAAGGCACTCGCCGGACAGCTCGCCGAACACGGCTACGAGCCCGTCCCCGTAGACATGTCCGAATTCCACAAGGCCGGCGGCGGCATCAAGTGCTGCACTCAGGAGATCCGCGCATGACTCTCACCCCCGTACGCACGCAGCGCTCCTCCGAGGAGCTCATCCGCGCCGAGAACACGGCGCTCGCGCACAACTACCACCCGCTTCCCGTCGTCGTCGCACGCGCCGAGGGCGTTTGGGTCGAGGACGTCGAGGGCCGCCGCTACCTCGACATGCTGGCCGGCTACTCGGCGCTCAACTTCGGCCACCGCCACCCCGGCCTCGTCGCCGCAGCCCACCGCCAGCTCGACGAGGTCACCCTCACCTCGCGCGCCTTCCACAACGACCGGCTCGCCGGCTTCGCGGAAGGTCTCGCCGAGCTCACCGGCCTCGAGATGACCCTGCCGATGAACACCGGCGCGGAGGCCGTCGAGAGCGCGGTCAAGGTCGCCCGCAAATGGGCCTACGAGGTCAAGGGCGTCGCACCCGACCGGGCGACGATCATCGTCGCCGACGGCAACTTCCACGGCCGCACCACCACCATCGTCAGCTTCTCCACCGACGAGTCGGCGCGCGGCGGGTTCGGCCCCTTCACGCCCGGCTTCCGGATCGTGCCCTACAACGACCTCGCCGCGCTCGAGAACGCGATCGACGAGACCACGGCCGCCGTGCTCATCGAGCCGATCCAGGGCGAGGCGGGCGTCCTCATCCCCGACGACGGCTACCTCGCGGGCGTGCGCGAGCTGACCCGGCGGGCCGGCTGCCTGTTCATCGCCGACGAGATCCAGTCCGGTCTCGGACGCACCGGCACGACCCTCGCCGTCGACCACGAGTCGGTCGTCCCCGACATGCTGCTGCTCGGCAAGGCCCTCGGCGGTGGCATCGTCCCCGTCTCCGCGGTCGTCGCACGCCGGGACGTGCTGGGCGTGCTGCGTCCCGGCGAGCACGGCTCCACGTTCGGCGGGAACCCGCTGGCCGCCGCGGTCGGTTCCGCCGTGGTCGACCTGCTGGCCACCGGAGAGTTCCAGCGCAGGGCCGCCGACCTGGGCGAGGTGCTGCGGGAGGGCCTGACCGGGCTGGTGGGCAAGGGCGTCGTCGGCTTCCGCTCCCGCGGCCTGTGGGCGGGCGTCGACGTCGACCCGGCCATCGGCAGCGGCCGGGAGATCAGCGAACGGCTGATGGCCGAGGGCATCCTCGTGAAGGACACCCACGGCTCGACCATCCGGATCGCGCCGCCGCTGACCATCACCCAGGAGGAACTCGGGTCGGCCCTCGCCTCCTTGGAGAAGGTCCTCGGTTAGCGGGCCGCACCCGGCCGCTCCCCGGAGCGGCCGGGACGCGGCGTGACCAGCCACTCCGCTCCACGGCCACCCTGTCGTAAGGTGCACTTCTGGCAGCGTGGCCGTGGCGGAACGGAGAGAGCCGTGAAGATCCTTATCAGCGCCGACATGGAGGGCGCCACGGGGGTGACATGGCCGGCCGACGTCCTGCCCGGCACACCCCAGTGGGAACGCTGCCGCTCCCTGTTCACCTCCGACGTGAACGCGGCCGTCCTCGGCTTCTTCGACGGCGGCGCCGACGAGGTGCTGATCAACGAGGCGCACTGGACGATGCGCAACCTCCTCCTCGAGGAACTCGACGAACGCGCCGAGATGCTCACCGGGCGTCACAAGTCGCTGTCCATGGTCGAGGGCGTCCAGCACGGCGACGTCGACGGCATCGCCTTCATCGGCTACCACACCGGCGCCGGCGCGGAAGGCGTCCTGGCCCACACCTACCTCGCCAACTCCATCACCGGTGTCTGGCTGAACGGCGTCCGCGCGAGCGAGGGCCTGCTCAACGCCCATGTCGTCGCCGAATACGGCGTCCCCGTCGTCCTCGTCACCGGCGACGATCTGACCTGCGAGGACGCCCTCGGCTACGCCCCCGAAGCGCTCAAGGTCGCGGTCAAGGACCATGTTTCGCGCTATGCGGCCGTCTGCCGGACCCCGGCCCGCACCGCGGCGGACATCCGCGCCGCGGCCAAGGAGGCCGCCGCCCTCGCCGTACGCCACGCGCCCGTCGAGGGCGGGCCGTTCACCGTCGAGCTCGAGTTCGACGCCGAGCACCTCGCGGCCGCGGCCACCGTCGTCCCTGGCGTGGCACGGGCCCGGGGGGAGAGGCGGGTGGTGTACACCAGCGGGACGATGTACGAGGGCATCCGCACATTCAAGGCGGTCACGACGATCGTCTCCGCCGCCGTGGAGGAGCAGTATGGCTGACGTGACAGAGACCCCCATCGACGCCCGCGCCCTCGACGAGGTGGTGACCTTCACCTCCGAGCTCATCCGCATCGACACCACCAACCGGGGCGGCGGCGACTGCCGTGAGCGGCCCGCCGCCGAGTACGTCGCCGAACGGCTGGTCAACGCGGGGCTCGACCCGGTCCTTCTGGAACGCACCTCCGGCCGCACCAACGTGGTGGCCCGCTACGAAGGCTGGGACCCGGGCGCCGACGCGCTCCTCGTCCACGGCCACCTCGACGTGGTTCCCGCGGAGCCCGCCGACTGGACCGTCCACCCCTTCTCGGGCGAGGTCCGCGACGGAGTGGTCTGGGGCCGCGGCGCCGTCGACATGAAGAACATGGACGCCATGGTCCTCGCGGTCGTACGGGCCTGGGCCCGGCACGGCATCAGGCCCCGCCGCGACATCGTGATCGCTTACAC
>NZ_JBSGZJ010000290.1:0-9330 GCF_053610925.1 Streptomyces sp. NPDC054847
CCCACGCCCCCTGCAGTCACAGGTGCGTCGGGGCGAACATCCGCAGCAGCGCCGGGAGGACGACCACCGACGGGCCCGGCTGGGCGAAGGCCTTCGCCAGGTCCTCCGACAGGGACTCCGGGCTCGTGCGGACAGCGGGGACGCCGAAGGACTCCGCCAGCGCCACGAAGTCCGGGCGGGCCAGCTCGGTGGCGGTTGCCTCGCCGAACGCGTCCGTCATGTACTCGCGCAGGATGCCGTAGCCGCCGTCGTCGACGATCAGCCAGGTGACCGGCAGGCCGTACTGGCGGGCGGTGGCGAGTTCGGCGATGGAGTACATCGCGCCGCCGTCGCCGGAGACGGCGAGGACGGGCCGGGAGGGGTCGGCTGCGGCCGCGCCGAGGGCGGCGGGGAAGCCGTAGCCGAGGCCGCCGGCGCCCTGGGCCGAGTGCATGGTGTTGGGCTTGCGGGCGTCGAAGGCGGACCAGGCCCAGTAGGCCAGGATCGTCATGTCCCAGAAGCTGGGCGAGTCGTCGGGCAGCGCCTCCCGTACGGAGGCGAGGATCCGCTGCGCCAGGGTGAGTTCCTGGGCGTCGATGCGGGCCCGGACCGCCGCGAGCACGTCCCGCACGGAGGCGGCGGCCGACGGGTCCTCGCGTTCCGCCACCGTCTCCAGCAGGGCGGACAGCGCGAGGCGCGCGTCCGCGTGGATGCCGAGCGCCGGGTGGTTGGACTCCAGCTTGCCGAGGTCGGCCTCGATCTGGATCACTCGGCCGCGCGGGGCGAACGTGTGGTAGTTCGAGGACAGTTCGCCGAGGCCGGAGCCGACGACGAGCAGTACGTCCGCCGACTCCAGGAAGTCGGTGGTGTGGCGGTCCTCCAGCCAGGACTGGAGGGAGAGCGGGTGCTCCCAGGGGAAGGCGCCCTTGCCGCCGAAGGTGGTGACGACCGGCGCGTCGAGCTTCTCGGCGAGCGCGAGCAGCTTGCCGGAGGCGTCGGAGCGTACGACTCCGCCGCCGGCGATGATCGCCGGCCGGGCGGCGTTCGACAGCAGGTCGGCCGCGACGGCGGTGAGTTCGGGCCGTGGCACGACGTCGTCGGGTGTGGCGTCCATGGCGGTGACGACCGGGAGGCTGGTCCCGGCCAGGAGGACGTCCTGCGGGATCTCGACCCACACGGGTCCGTGCGGGGCGGTCAGCGCCGATTCCCAGGCGGCCGCGATCGCCGACGGGATCTGGGAGGCCGTGCGCACGACGTGCACGGACTTGACGATGTCGCGGAACGACGCCTGCTGGTCGCGCAGTTCGTGCAAGTAGCCGTGGCGGCCGCCGCCGAGCCCGGCGGAGGGCACCTGGCTGCCGATCGCGAGCACGGGCGCCGATGCCGCGGCCGCCTCCTGGAGCGCGGCGAGGGACATCAGCGCGCCGGGCCCGGTCGACAGCAGCAGCGGTGCCGCTTCGCCGGTGACCCGGCCGTACGCGTCGGCGGCGAAGCCCGCGTTGTTCTCCACGCGCAGGCCCACGTACCGCAGGGACGAGCGGCGCAGGGCGTCGAACATGCCGAGCGCGTGCTGGCCGGGCAGACCGAAGACCGTCGTCGCGCCGAGCCCGGAGAGGGTCTCGACGACGAGGTCGCCGCCGTTGCGGCCGGCCGGCGGGTTCAGGGCCGCCTCTGTCTGGGCCGCGGTGGGGCGCAGCACCAGTTCGTGGTCGTGGGTCACTGCGTCTTCCTCGCGTCGGCGATCTGCCGGGACATGATCGTGGTCAGCTCGTACGCGGTGTGCGACGCGGCGACGGAGGTGATCTCGGCGTGGTCGTAGGCCGGCGCAACCTCGACGACGTCGGCGGAGACGAGGTTGCAGGACGCGAGGCCGCGCAGGATCTCGAGGAGCTCGCGGGAGGTCATGCCGCCGGCCTCGGGGGTGCCGGTGCCAGGGGCGTGCGCCGGGTCGAGGCAGTCGATGTCGATGGAGATGTACAGCGGCCGGTCCCCGATGCGCTGCCGCAGCTGGTCGGCGACCTCGTCGGCGCCCCGGCGGTAGACGTCGGCGGAGGTGACGATGCCGAAGCCCATCTTCTCGTCGTCGGTGAGGTCCTGCTTGCCGTACAGCGGGCCGCGGGTGCCGACGTGGGACAGCGCCTCGGTGTCGAGGATGCCCTCCTCGACGGCGCGGCGGAACGGGGTGCCGTGCGTGTACTCGGCGCCGAAGTAGGTGTCCCAGGTGTCGAGGTGCGCGTCGAAGTGGAGCAGGGCGACCGGCCCGTGCTTCTTGGCGACGGAACGCAGCAGCGGCAGTGCGATGGTGTGGTCGCCGCCGAGCGTCATCATCCGGGCGCCGGTTCCGAGCAGGTCGTCGGCGGCGGCCTCGATGGTGTCGACGGCCTCGTTGATGTTGAACGGGTTGGCCGCGATGTCACCCGCGTCGGCGACCTGGGCGAGCGCGAAGGGCGAGGCGTCCTGCGCCGGGTTGTACGGGCGCAGGAGCCTCGACGCCTCGCGGATGGCGTTGCCGCCGAAGCGCGCACCGGGGCGGTAGGAGACCCCGGAGTCGAAGGGGACGCCGACCACGGCGACGTCGGCACGGCCGACCTCGTCGAGCCGGGGCAGCCGGGCGAACGTGGCGGGTCCGGCGTACCGCGGGATGCGGGAGGAGTCGACGGGGCCGCGCGGCTGCTCGTTGCTGCTCATGTGACATGCCTTCCTTCTTGCGCTTCGTTGCGCATTCAGCCGTTTGAGGGCGTTTGTACGACTTTAACTGCGGACCGGTGCGGCCTCGGCGGCCGGGGCCTCCGGTTCGGTCTCGTCGCCGCCTCGGCCGGCCAGCCGCTCACGCCAGGCGGCGAGCACGGCCGGGTCGGTGGGCCGGGTGGCCAGGCTGACGGCCACGTACGCGGCGAGGGAGGCGAGCAGGCCGTAATAGACGGGCTGGTTGGCCAGGATGCCGTATGCCGCCATGAGGCCGATGACCGAGAGACCGCCGACGGTCACCGCGGCGAGCGCGCCCTGCACGGTGCCGCGCTTCCACAGCAGACCGCCGAGGATGGGCACGAGCAGGCCGCCGACGAGCAGGTTGTAGGCGACGGTGAGGGCCTGGACGACGTCGTTCAGGGCGATGGCGATGAGGATGACGCCGACGCCCATGATCAGGATGAAGGCGCGGTTGCCCTTGACCTCGTCGTGCTCGCCCTCGGCCTTGGCGGTGAGGCCGCGCAGCCGGGACCAGATGTCGTTGTTGGCGACGGTGGCGCAGGCGATGAGCGCGCCGGAGGAGGTGGACATGACGGCGGCGAGCGCGGCGGCCAGCACCAGGCCCCGCACACCCATCGGCAGCTCGTCCTTGACGATGGTGGCGAAGGCGTCGTCGGCGCTGGGCAGCTTGGGGTAGATCACCTTGGCGGCCGTGCCGATGACGGCGCCGGCGAGGGCGTAGGCGAGGCAGTACGTACCGGCGACGGTGCCGCCCCACTTGGCTACCTTGTCGGTGCGGGCCGTGAAGACCCGCTGCCAGATGTCCTGGCCGATGAGCATGCCGAACGTGTAGATCAGCACGTACGTGAAGATCGTCTCGCCGCCGATGCCGAGCGGCTCGAAGTAAGCGGTCGGCAGGGCCGCCTTCATCTCGGCGAAGCCGCCGGCCTTGACGACGGCGATGGGCAGGAGCAGAAGCAGCACGCCGATGGTCTTCACCACGAACTGCACCATGTCGGTGATCGTGATGGACCACATGCCGCCGAGGGTCGAGTAGGCGACGACGATCGTGCCGCCGAGGATGATCGCGGCGGTCCGGGGCAGGTCGAAGAGGACGTCGAAGATCGTCGCGTAGGCGATGGTCGAGGTGACGGCCAGCATCAGGGTGTACGCCCACATGACGACGCCCGAGATCACGCCGGCCTTGCCGCCGTAGCGCAGGTCGAGCATCTCGGAGACGGTGTAGACCTTGAGCCGGGCGATCCGCGCGGAGAAGAAGACGGACAGCGCGAGCAGGCCGAGGCCGATGGTGAAGACCATCCAGGCGCCCGAGAGTCCGTACTTGTAGCCGAGTCCGACGCCGCCGATGGTGGACGCGCCGCCGAGCACGATCGCTGCCATGGTTCCCGAGTACATCCAGGGGCCGAGCCTGCGGCCCGCGACCAGGAAGTCGCTCTTGGACCTGGCGCGGCGCATGCCCCACCAGCCCATCGCCAGCATGCTGGCCAGGTACAGGACGATGACTGCGTAGTCGACGGCCATGGGCCCTCCTCTGCTCACCTCAGTGGCGTGTCGTGCGGGGAAAGTGCCAGGGCCGATCGCGGGGACATCCGCCCGTACCCGCTGCCGCTGGATGGCATGACAGTAGGTGGCCGGAAAGCGACGCTGAAGTGTACGTTTCATCCATCGGTCCCACGATGGATGTACGAAGGGTCCACCGCCGTGTCCGCTCAGGAGCCCGCATCCACGCCACCGGCGCCGGCCGTCCCGCTCGCCGCCCTGCTCGCCCGCCGGGACCTCGGGCTGCGCCTGCTCACCGGCTCCGAGGACGCCGCCCTCCACTGGGTGCACACCTCCGAGATGGCGGACCCCTATCCGTACCTCCTCGGCGGTGAATTGCTGATGACGGCGGGCGTGCAGCTCAGCGACCCGTCGCGGTACGTGGAACGTGTGGTCGAGGCGGGTGCGGCGGCGCTCGGCTTCGGTGTGGCTCCGGTGTACGACACCGTGCCCGCGGAGCTCGTCGCGGCGTGCACACGCCACGGCCTGCCGCTGGTCGAGGTGCCGCCGCAGACGCCGTTTACGGCCGTGGCCCGGGCGCTGTGGCGACTGATGGCCCAGGCCCGCCTCCAGGAGTTGCGGCGGGTGACCGAGGCGCAGCAGTCGCTGGCGACGGCGGCTGCCCGGCCGGCCCCTGTCCCCGCGGTGCTCGGCGCGCTGGCCTCGCGGCTCGGCGGGCGCGCGGTGCTCTTCGCCCCGGACGGTACGGAGTCGGCGGCTGCGGGCCGCCCGATCCCCGACGCGGCGAGCCGTGCACTCGCCGATCTGGCGGGGGTGGTTGGCCCGCGCCCGGGCGGACCGGCGACGGCGAGCGGGGACGGCGGGGGGCTGCGGCTCGCCGCGTACGCGCTCGGCGGCGCCGACGGACTCACGCTCGCCGTCGCGTCCGAGCACCACGAGCCGGGGAACCACACCATCGCCGGGGTGGCGGTCGTCCTGCTCTCCCTGCTCACGGCCCCGCGACGGGGCGCGGATTCCGCGGTACGCGACGCGGCCCTGGTCCGCCTGCTCCTCGGCGAGACGCCGGCCGAGGCGGCGCGCTCCCTGGACCCGGGCCCCTGGACGGTGGTCCACGCCCAGGGCGGCGACGGGACCCCGTTCGCGGCGGCCGCGCTGGCGGCGGCGCTGGGCACCTCCCTGGTCGAGACACCCGACGGCACGGCGGTACGCCTGCTGCTGCCCGCGAGTACGGCCGTCGTGGCCCAGCCTGGTTGGACGCTCGGAGTCAGCGCCCCCGCAGAGGCGCGGGACCTCGCCCTCGCCGACACGCACGCGGCACGCGCCCTGCGCCGTGCGCTCACGACGGGCAGACCGCTGGTGCGCCACCGCGAGTCCGGACCGCTCACCCCCGACGACGCCCGCGCACGCCTGGCGCCGCTCGCCGACTCCCCCGCGCTCGTCGAGACGCTGCGGACCTGGCTCTCCCTGCACGGCAGTTGGGACCGCACCGCCGCCGCCATGGGCATCCACCGCAACACGGTCCGCCAGCGCATCGGCCGCTGCGCGACCCTGCTGGACGCCGACCTGGACGACGTGGACGTCCGGATGGAGCTGTGGTTCGCACTGCGGCACGGGTAGGTGGTCCGACGTCCACGGTTCCGTGACAAGCCCACGACCGACGCCACCGAAAGCTGTCACCACGCACCAATCCCCTTGCCCGGCAAGTGTGTTGGAATTCCCGCATGGTCACTCCTGCTGACGGAACCAGGGTCGCGGACCCGGACGGGCCGGCGCGCCGCCTGCGCGCCGAGATCGAGCGGTTACGGGACGAGGCGGCGCACCAGAAGGGACTCGCCCACCGCCGTGCCGAGTTCTGGACCAAGGCCCATATCGCCCTCGGCTTCCCCGCCGCCCTCCTCGCCGGCACCGCCGGAGCCGCCGGCCTCGCCACGGCGGACGCCCGCGTCCCCGCCGCCCTGCTCGCCCTCGCCTCCGCCGGCTTCGCGGCCGGCGCCGGCTTCCTCCGCAGCGACACCCGCTGCCGCGCCAACAAGCGCGCCCGGCACGCGTGGGCGGCCCTGGAAGGCCGAGCCACGGTGAAGCTGGCACGCGAGAACCTGTCCCCGGAGGATCTCGCCGAACTCCTCGACCACCGCCAGGCGGCGCTCTCCGCCTACGACGCGGAGGACCCCCATCCGGGCCCGCCGCCGGCACTGCCGGGCTGAGCCCGCCTCTGCCGCCGGTTCAGGGCCACCTGCGAGGGGCTGCCGGTGCAGGCCGTCGGGCACGGTTTCCTCAGTCGTTCAGATGCCCCTCCGCGTAGACCTTGAGAGCGCCTCGGACGAACACGGCGGCGCCTGCGGCCGGAGCGGGTCCGGCCACGTTCGTCATGGTCCGACGCACTCCGAGCGGTCGGAACGGCAGGCTCCGAAACGTTGACCGGTCGGGGGAACCGCCGTAGCGTTCGTCGCACAATCGGACAAATCACTCATTGGTCGGAGTGTGGGCCCATGCACATGACCCGCCGCAGGACCGGCACGCTCGCCGGCACCACCGTTCTGGCAGCCTGCCTGCTCTCGACGCTTTCCGCCTGCGGGGCCGAGGCCTCCGCACCCCGACCACCGGCCGACCTCCCCAAGGTCTCCCTGCAGATCGGGACCGCCCCGCTGGGGAAGGCCCTGGCGACCCAGGCCACGGCCCAGAGCGCAGCGGCGGCGGAGGCCGCGGCGAAGAAGCAGTGCACCACGGACCCGGCCGACCGCCAGAACTGCCGTAACCCCGGCGGCACGATCGACCCCGACGGCGGGGACATCGACGGAGACGGCGTGTTCGAGGACAACGAGCCCGTCGGCCCCGCGTACAAGGACCCCCGCGCCTACGACGGCGGCAAGACGTCCGGCGAGACGCAGTGCGAATGGCTGCGCTCGCAGGGAATCGCCTGCTGAGACCGCCCACAGCCCGCCCATCGACGACGCCTCCGTCCACGCGACGGGGGCGTCGTCACGCCCGTACGTGCTCAGCATCACTATGGACACTTTCAACAACCCCCCGGTAACTTAGCCTGAGCAAGCGCTTAGCCATGTGCCAGCGTGCCCACACAGTCACAGTCACCGAGGAGGCGTCCGTGCGCCGGACCGTATTCAACGAGGACCACGAGGCGTTCCGGGACACCATCCGCGCCTTCATCGAGGCCGAGGTCGTCCCCGTCTACGACGAGTGGTTCGCTGCAGGCCAGGCGCCGCGCGACTTCTACTACAAGCTCGGCGAGCTGGGCATCTTCGGCATCAACGTGCCCGAGGAGTTCGGCGGCGCGGGCCTGGACACGCACAAGTTCGAGGCCGTCCTCTACGAGGAGACCTCCCGTGCGGGCGTCCAGTTCGGCGGCTCCGGTGTGCACGTGCTGCTCGCCCTCCCCTACATCAAGCTGCTCGCCACCGACGAGCAGAAGAAGCGCTACCTGACGAAGTTCGTCACCGGCGAGGAGATGTGGGCGCTGGCGATGACCGAGCCGGGCACCGGCTCCGACGTCGCGGGCATGAAGACCACCGCCAAGCTCTCCGAGGACGGCACGCACTACGTCCTCAACGGCGCCAAGACCTTCATCACCGGCGGCGTGCACGCCGACCGTGTGATCGTCTGCGCCCGTACGTCCGCCCCGCGCGAGGACGACCGCCGCTTCGGCATCTCCCTGTTCGCCGTGGACACCAAGTCCGAGGGCTACTCCGTCGGCCGCAAGCTGGACAAGCTGGGCCTGCGCACCTCCGACACCGCCGAGCTGGCCTTCGTCGACGTCAAGGTCCCCGTCGAGGACCTGCTCGGCGAGGAGAACAAGGGCTTCTACTACCTCGGCCAGAACCTGCCGTCCGAGCGCTGGGGCATCGCGTTCGGCGCGTACGCCCAGGCCAAGGCCGCCGTCCGGTTCGCCCAGCAGTACGTGACCGACCGTACGGTCTTCGGCAAGCCGGTCGCCTCGTTCCAGAACACCAAGTTCGAGCTGGCCGCCTGCCAGGCCGAGGTGGACGCGGCGGAGGCCGTCGCCGACCGCGCGCTGGAAGCGCTCGACGCCGGCGAGCTGACCGCCGCGGAGGCCGCTTCCGCGAAGCTGTTCTGCACCGAGGTCGCCCACCGTGTGATCGACCGCTGCCTCCAGCTGCACGGCGGCTACGGCTACATGAACGAGTACCCGATCGCCCGCCTGTACGCCGACAACCGCGTCAACCGTATCTACGGCGGCACCAGCGAGGTCATGAAGTCCATCATCGCCAAGTCGATGGGCCTGTAGGTTCCCTGACGTGAACCAAGCGCTCGACGAGCTGCTCGATCTGCTCGACCTGGAGCAGATCGAGCAGAACATCTTCCGGGGAAGCTCCCGTTCGGCCGTGGTCCCACGCGTCTTCGGCGGGCAGGTCGCCGCTCAGGCGCTGGTCGCCGCGGGCCGGACGGCCCCGGCGGACCGCACGGCGCACTCGCTGCACTCGTACTTCCTGCGCATGGGCGACCCGGGCGCCCCGATCGTCTACACGGTCGACCGCATCCGCGACGGCCGGTCGTTCACGACCCGGCGGGTGGTCGCGGTCCAGCACGGCCAGCCGATCTTCCACCTCTCGGCGTCGTTCCAGACGCCGGAGGAGGGTTTGGAGCACCAGGCGGAGATGCCTGACGCGCCGGACCCGGAATCGCTGCCGACGGCCGCCGAGATGCTGCCGCGCTACGCGGACCGCTTCGTCGACCCCGGCGTGGTGGACCGGCTCCTCGAGGCACGGGCGGCGGTCGACCTCCGTTACGTGGACGAGCCGCCGTACGCCACGGCGGGCCGGCCGCGCGAGCCGCGCTCCCAGGTCTGGTTCCGCGCGAACGGCAAGCTCGCCGACGACTCCCTGCTGCACGTCTGCCTCGCGACGTACGTCTCCGACATGACGCTGCTCGACTCGGTCCTGCTCGCCCACGGCCGGGGCGGCTGGGCGGTCGGGGACGTCGTGGGAGCGTCGCTGGACCACGCAATGTGGTTCCACCGGCCGTTCCGCGCGGACGAATGGCTCCTGTACGACCAGCAGTCACCCTCCGCCTCCGGCGGCCGGGGCCTGGGCCAGGCCCGTATCTACACCCAGGACGGGCAGCTGGCGATCTCGGTCATCCAGGAAGGCGTGGTCCGCGTCCCGCGCC
>NZ_JBSGZJ010000291.1:0-9318 GCF_053610925.1 Streptomyces sp. NPDC054847
CGTTCTCGCGCAGCCACTGCCATTTGGCGGCCGTCATGGAGGCGACGGGGACGGAGCCCGTGCGGGCGGTCCATGCGTCGGGCCCGCCGAGTGCCTCGGTGAGGGCGGCGGCCTGCGGCGCGGAGCGGGTGTCGTTCCACAGCAGGGCGGGCCGCAGGGGGGCGCCGGCGCGGTCGAGGACGACGAGTCCGTGCTGTTGTCCGGCGACCGCGATGCCGGTGACGGCGGCCGGTTCGATGCCGAGACCGGCCAGTTCCTTGAGGCCGGCGGCGACGGCGTCCGCGAGGGCCCGCCACCACACCTCGGGGTCGGTCTCCCGTGCCCCGTTCTCGCCGGTGACGTGGTGGGACGCCCTGCCGACGGCGAGGAGCCGACCGGTGGTGACGTCGGTGAACGCCGCTTTCGTGGACTGTGTGGAGCTGTCCACCCCGATGACGACCGCGTTCGCCGGCATTGCCGCACCTCTCCCATGGGCCCGTGCGCAGCCATTTGGCCGAGCTGGAAACAAATTACGTCACGCGCCCGCGGGACAACAGTGCGCGGGGGGCTTCTGCGATCGGGCATCGGTGTGCATTATTAGTAAGGTCAGAAAACAAACCAGTGATCCAAGGCGGACATGGCATGACGGAACGCTTCACCCCCACCCCCGAGGACAAGTTCAGCTTCGGCCTCTGGACGGTCGGCTGGCAGGGCCGGGACCCGTTCGGGGACGCGACCCGGCCGCCCCTGGACCCTGCGGAGTCCGTCCGGCGGCTCGCCGATCTCGGCGCGTACGGTGTGACATTCCACGACGACGACCTGATCCCCTTCGGGTCGAACGACGGCGAGCGCGAGGCGCACATCAAGCGCTTCCGTGAGGCGCTGGACGCCACCGGCCTCATCGTGCCGATGGCGACGACCAACCTCTTCACCCACCCGGTCTTCAAGGACGGCGGCTTCACCGCCAACGACCGCGACGTGCGCCGGTACGCGCTGCGCAAGACCATCCGCAACATCGACCTGGCCGTGGAGCTGGGCGCGCAGACGTATGTCGCCTGGGGCGGCCGTGAGGGCGCGGAGTCCGGTGGCGCCAAGGACGTGCGCGTCGCACTGGACCGGATGAAGGAAGCTTTCGACCTGCTCGGCGAATACGTCACGGAGCAGGGCTACGACCTGCGCTTCGCCATCGAGCCCAAGCCGAACGAGCCCCGCGGCGACATCCTGCTCCCGACGGTCGGCCACGCGCTGGCGTTCATCGAGCGCCTGGAGCGCCCGGAGCTGTACGGCGTCAACCCGGAGGTCGGCCACGAGCAGATGGCGGGGCTCAACTTCCCGCACTCCATCGCGCAGGCGCTGTGGGCGGACAAGCTCTACCACATCGACCTGAACGGCCAGAGCGGCATCAAGTACGACCAGGACCTGCGCTTCGGCGCCGGAGACCTGCGGTCCGCGTTCTGGCTGGTCGACCTGCTGGAGACGGCCGGTTACGCGGGCCCGCGGCACTTCGACTTCAAGCCGCCGCGGACCGAGGACTTCGACGGCGTGTGGGAGTCGGCGGCGGGCTGCATGCGCAACTACCTGATCCTCAAGGAGCGTGCCGCGGCCTTCCGCGCCGACCCCGAGGTCCGTGAGGCGCTGCGTGCCTCGCGCCTCGACGAGCTGGCGCGGCCGACGGCGGACGACGGGCTGGCGGCGCTGCTGGCGGACCGGACCGCGTTCGAGGACTACGACGTGGACGCCGCCGCCGAGCGCGGGATGGCGTTCGAGCGCCTCGACCAGCTGGCGATGGACCATCTGCTCGGCGCGCGCTGAGCCGCACGCGCACACGGGGCCGTTCCGGATGATCCGGAGCGGTCCCGGCCGTCTCACAGATGTGCGTCGAAGGCCTGGAGCGGGTCGCGCACGAAGGGCGGCCTGGTGTGGAGCGCGATCTCCGCGAGCACCACACTGCCCCGCTCCATCCGGTGCGTCATGATCCGTGTCGCGTAGGCGTCGACCAGGCGCAGACCGCGCCCGCAGGGGACGTCGGCGTCGAGCGGTTCCTGCCGGCGGGTCACCCGGTGCTTCCAGCGGCCACCGTCCATGACCTCGACCGTCAGCGCGTCGCCCCGGACGCTGATCACCGTGGACACCCATGGGCTGCCGCTGTGCAGCACCACGTTGGTGACCAGTTCGGTGACGATGACGGACAGCGCCTCGTCGAAGTGCTCGGCCAGTCGCCATCGGCGTGCGACTGCCCGGGCGAAGCGCCGGAGTGCGCGTGCGGCCTCCGGCGTGGCGGGCATGGCGCAATGCGCCAGGCTTCGCAACGCCGAGGTGGGCCCGGCCCGCCCGGGGGCAGGGCTCGGTGCACGTTCCATGGCAATCACATGGGCTCCTGTTCGGTCGGGCGGCATCGCCCTGACTCAGGTCCAGCGGCCGGGGAGTCGTTCTCCAACCTGGCCGTCGAAAGCCACGCAGCTGTTCTGCGGCAACCCCAACACTCGTATCCGGACACCTCCCGTTCAATCAGGGACACTGAAACCCGTATACGTAAAGAATCGAAATGCCTTGGAATCTCCGAGGAGAGTGATTCGGTGGACACGTGGAGTGACGAGGCGGCCGGCCGGTGGCTGGAGCGCGTGCTCGCGGGGCCGTCCGCCGACGAGCCCGCGCTGCTGCTGGTCGACGGCCCGGCCGGGACGGGGAAGACCCGCCTCGCGGCGCGTCTGGTGGACGGTGCCGCGGCCCGGTCCGTGCGCAGTGTGATCGTCTCGTTCTCGTCGTCCGGAGCGGCCGTCGAGTACCGGCCGCGGCAGAAGACGACCGAGACGGCGGCCGACAGCGTCCCGCGGCAGCCGCCCGCCCCCGCCGATCTGCCGGGCGCCCTGGCTCCCCTCCTCGAACGGGGCGAGCGCTTCCTGCTCGTCGCGGAGGACGTCCACCGCGCCGACCGCCCGGCCCTCGAACTTCTGCGCGCGCTCCTCGACCGGCCGCCGGACCGGCTCGCGGCGGTCGTCACGTACCGCCCGGAGGAACTGCGCGAGCCCGGCCTCGCCCTGGGCAGGGGGGCGCACTTCCCCGCTTCCCTCGCCGTGCTGCGGCTGCGTCTCGGCCCCCTTGACGCCCGGCAGGTCCGCGAGCTGGTCGAGGAGGGACTCGGCCCTGGCCGCTGCCCGTCCGATCTGATCGTCCGCGTCCGGGAGCGGTCCGGGGGCGTGCCGCAGGTCGTCGCCGACACGGTGCGGCTGCTGCGCGAGTCGGGCGACGGGCGGGAGCGCTACTCGGTCAGGGACCTGGAGGCGGCGGGCGTCCCGCCGCGTCTCGCCGAGCTCGCCCTCGGCCGTACCGCGGCGCTCACGGACCGGGCCCGGCACGTCGCCTGGGCCGCCGCCGTGCTGGACGAGCCGGTGGAGGCGGACGAACTGGCCGCGGTCGCCGGCCCGGACGGCGGCGAGGGCACGAAAGCCCTGGTCGAGGCGGTGCGCGCGGGCGTGCTGCGGGAGGACACCGAGGGCCGTTACGGATTCTTCGTCCCGATGGCGGCGACAGCGGTCTACGGGCAGGTGCCGGGCCCCGTCCGCCGTGAGATGCACCGCAGGGCCGCCACGGCCCTCGGCCGCAGGCACCCGGTGCCGTGGGTGCCGCTGGCCCGCCACCGCCGGCACGGCGGTCAGACGAAGGCGTGGCTCCGGGCCGTGGAGCACGCGGCGCTCCAGTGCGCGGCCGACGGCGAGCACCAGGCCGCGATCGACATCCTCGAGCGGGCGCTGTCCCGTCCGACGGCGCCGCCTGCCGCGAGGGCCCGGCTCGCGCCGCTGCTGGCGCACAGCGCCGTGCTGGGTCTGCGCAGCGACCAGACGGTGACGGTGCTGCGGCAGATCCTCGACGAGCAGTCCCTGCCGGCCGCCGTGCGGGGACAGATCCGGCTCGACCTCGGCCTGCTGCTGTGCAACCAGGCGGTCGCGGGCATGCAGGGCTGGCTGGAACTCCAGCAGGCGGTGGAGGAACTCGAGGAGCGGCCGCTGATGGCGGCGAGGGCCATGGCGGCGCTGGCGATGCCGCTGCTGTCGACGGTGCCGCTGGAGCGGAACCTGTACTGGCTGGAGCGCGCGGAGAAGGCCGGCGCGGACAGCGGCGACGAGGAGGCCCGTACCGCGGTCGCCGCCAACCGGGCGGGCACTCTCATGTACATCGGCGACCCGGCGGCCTGGCAGGTGCTCGAGCAGTTGCCGAGGGACACGGAGGACGCCGCCTGCCGCCAGCACGTCGCCCGCGGGCTGTGCAACGCGGCGGACGGCGCGCTCTGGCTCGGCCAGCTCGGACCCGCCCGCGGACTCCTCGCCGAGGGCGTGGACCTCGCGGCCCGCAGCGGAGCGACGTACGTCGAGCAGGGCGCCCGCGGCACCTCGCTGCTGCTGGACTGGGCCGAGGGCGACTGGTCGGAACTGACCGGCAGGGCCCGCGCGTTCGTGGCGGAGGCGGACACCATGCCGGGCCAGGGCGTCGACGGCCGTACCGTTCTCGGGCTCATGGCGATCTCCAGGGGCGAGTGGCAGCAGGCGACGGCGTGGCTGGCCGGCGACGGCTCGCGGGAGACGGACGGTTCCGCCGTGCCGCACGTGGCGGCCGCCTCCGGCGCGCTGATCCGGATGGCCCTGGTCCGGGACGACGTCGGGACGGCGGTCGCCGAGGCGTCGATGGCCTGGGACCGGATCAGGGACAAGGGCGTGTGGGTGTGGGCGGCGGAGCTGGCGCCGTGGGCCGTCGACGCGACGCTGCGCGCGGGCCGCCGCGACACCGCGCAGAAAATGATCGACGAATACGAGGCGGGCCTCGACGGCCGCCAGGCCCCCGCTTCGTCGGCGGCGCTGGACTGGTGCCGTGCGCTGCTCGCCGAGGCGGACGGCGACCCGCGGACCGCGGCCGAACGGTACCGCCGGTCGGCCCTCGAATACGCGGGCATGCCGCGTCCGTACGCGACGGTGCTGGCCACCGAGGGGGCCGCGCGCTGCCAGTTGGCCTCGGGTACGGACGAGGCCGCCGTGGTGGCCGAACTGACCTCGTGCATCGAGCAGTTGACCGAACTCGGCGCGGTCTGGGACGCCGCCCGCATCCGGGCCGAGCTGCGGGCGCACCAGCCCGCCGACGAGCAGCGGCCGCGCGGCCGGCCGAGCTACGGCGACCGGCTCTCGCCGCGCGAGCAGGAGGTGGCGGACCTGGCGGCGACGGGCCTGACCAACCGGGAGATCGCGGCGACGCTGCATCTGTCGCCGCGTACGGTGGAGCAGCATGTCGGCAGGGCCCGCCGCAAGCTGGAGTCGCAGTCCCGGCAGAATCTTTCCCGGACGCGCGCCCAGCGCCCCGAATGAGCCGGGCGGCCGACGGCCCTGCGGCGGGCGGGACGGCCGCGGGGCCGCGTGGCACACGGGCCCGGTCGATTCTTTGCGTATAGGTAGATGAGCGGGTCCCTATAGGCAGCACCGGTCCGGCGGCCCTAGTTTCCGAGTGTGCCCGGGGCTGCCGGGAGGCCGACCGGCCACGCCGCAACCCCACATGCGGCCGTTGTCGGGACGTGGGCTTCCCGGCCCCGGGCACGACACGTCTCCCCTCGCGTACGGCGTACGCACCCGGCCGCCCACGCCGCTTCCCTCGGCCCCCTCCAGGCAGCGGTCACGCCACCAGCAGCACTCCCGCACAGGACAGCCCCGCCACGACCAGCCACGCCGACAGGCCGAGTGCCGCGACGCGGCCGCCGGTGCGGGTCAGGGAGGGCAGGTCGACGGCGCTGCCGAGCCCGAACAGGGCGGCGGCGAGCAGCAGTTCCTGCGCGACGTGCGCGGTCTCCAGCGCCGCCGAGGGCAGCAGCCCGGTGCTGCGCAGGGCCACGGCGGCGAGGAACCCCACGACGAAGAGCGGCACCAGAGGCGCCCGTCGCGCACCGCTCGCCCCCTTCGTGGCCCTGTCCCCGCGGCGGGCGGCCAGCGCGACGAGGGCGACGAGCGGGCCGAGCATCGCCACCCGCATCAGTTTCACGAGCACGGCCTCGCCGAGCGCGGCGTCCCCCGCGGTCTGCGCGGTGGCGACGACCTGGCCGACGTCATGGACACTGGCGCCCGCCCAGCGGCCGAACTCGGCGGCATCGAGCCCCAACGGTCCCTGGAGGAGGGGAAGTACGGCGATCGCGAGCGTCCCGCAGAGGGTGACCAGGGCGACGGAGGTGGCCGCGTCCCGTTCGTCGCTGTCCCGTACCTCCCCCACGGCGCCGATGGCCGACGCGCCGCAGACGGCATATCCGGTGGCGATGAGCAGCGGCTGGTCACCGGGCAGTCCCAGCCGCCGGCCGAGCCACCAGGTCCCGAGGAGCGTGGCCGTCACGACGCCGAGCACCATGGCGACGGTGCTCCAGCCGAGGCCGCGCACGTCGTCGAGGCCGAGCCGCAGGCCGAGGAGCACGATCCCGGCGCGCATCAGCCGTCGCCCCGCGTACGAGAGTCCCGGCCGGGCCGGTCCGCGTACGGCCGCCCGCAGCCGGGGCAGGTGCGCGGCTGCGACGCCGAGTACGACGGCGGCGGTGAGCATCGGCACGCCGGGCAGGATCCGGTGGACGGACCAGGCGAGGGCGACGCCGAGGGCCGCCAGCGCGAGTCCTGGCAGCCGGGTGCTCTCGGCGCGGGCCCGGGGAGGTGCGGCGGGGCGGTCCCGCAGGAGCGCCATCAGCGGTCGGCCGGCAGGGCGTAGACGCGGCGGACGCTGCTGCCGAGCCGGGATATGTCGGCGCCGTAGACGTGCAGGGACACAGCGGTGGAGGGGCCCGGGTTCCAGACCCGGTGGATGTCCCCGGGCGGGGCGAAACCGCAGAAGTCGCCCTGTCCGCTGACCACGTCGGCGGTGGCGACGAGCCGCGCGGTGCCGTCCGCGCGGGCGGCGGGCACGAGCCGGTAGCGCCGCTCGTGCTCCTGGCCCTCGTGCACGCCGGTGGTGCACCAGGAGACGTGGTCGTGCACGGATGTCCCCTGTCCGGGCAGCCAGACGAGCGCGACGACGGAGAAGCTGCCGTCGTGCTCGGCGTGCAGGAGGTGCTGCCGGTAGCGGTCCGGGTCGCTCTGCCGCTGCTCCGGAGTGAGCAGGTCGTCGGCGCCCAGGTGCGGCGCCAGACGTTCGCCGACCAGGTACGCCGTCGGGTCGGGCGGCAGCCCGCGCCCCACCACCTCACGCACGCCGGCTATGAGGGCGTCGAGACGTTCGGTGGTACGGGGGGCCGTGAATGCGCTCTGTGCGGTCGGAGCCGGAGTCATACCGGCAAGCCTCGAACGGCGGAACCATTACGTCCAACGACTGTTTCTACGGTTTCCCCAAGCTCTGCTTATGTATGGGCCTTCGGGGAGCCCGCCCGGCTGCGGCCCGGTCAGCAGCCTGTCTTGTTCGCGGCGACCGTCCTCAGCTCCTCGAGGACGGTCGCGGTCGCGGGGATGCGCAGATGCTCCTTCAGCACGTACGCCGAGATCTTGCGCCGTGAGGCGGGCTGGAGCGGGCGGCCGGCGACCTTGGCGTGGCGCATGAAGTTCAGTACGAGCGCCGGGATCATGGCGACGCCGAGCCCTTCCGCCACGAGACTCTGCACGGCCAGGTTGTCGTCCGTCATGAAGGCGATGTCGGGGACGAAGCCCGCCTCCGCGCACTCGTGGAGGAGGTTGGCGCGGCAGCGCGGGCAGCCGGCTATCCAGCGCTCCGCCGCCAGGTCGGTGAGCCGGACGACCCGCCGCCGGGCGAGGTGGTGGCCGCCGGGCAGCAGCACGGTCAGCTGGTCCTCGAGGAGCGGGATCTCCACCAGTTCCTCCGGCACCTCCTCGTGCAGCCCCGGGTAGGTGAACGCGAGCGAGATGTCGCACTCGCCCCGCGCCAGGCGCCGCAGCGACTCGGGCGGCTCGTTCTCCAGCAGGTCGACGCGGATGGCGGGGTGCGCGGCCGTGAGGCGGGCCAGCGTCTCGGGGACAAGGGTGGAGTTGGCGCTCGGGAAGGCGCAGAGGCGGACCCGTCCGGCGCGCAGCCGGGTCAGGGCGTTCACCTGCTCCTGCGCGGCCGCCATCGAGTCGAGGATCGCCGTCGCGTGCCTGGACAGCGCCTCGCCCGCCTCGGTGAGCCGCATGCCCCGGCCGACCCGGACGAACAGCGGTGAGCCGACGTCGCGTTCGAGGGCCTTCATCTGCTGCGTGACGGCGGGCTGGGTGTAGCCGAGGGCACGCGCGGCGGCCGAGTACGAGCCGGTCCTGACCACTTCGTGGAACGTCTTGATGTGCCGGGAATCGAACACCGGTGCATCATAAGCGGATTTTGGGGGGTCCCGGCCCCCCGGCCGCCGACCCTGCGCCGGCTCTGCCCCTTCAGGCGGTGACCCTGCTGACCGCGTCCCGTCCCGTCCGCCCGGACCGGCTACGGCTTGCGGGCCACCGCCCCGTACAGCGAGATCACGGCGTTCTCGTCCACGCTCTCGCCCACGGCGAGTTCGGGGTGCCAGTCCGTCAGCTGGACGATCCCGGGTTCCACCGGCTCCAGGCCGTCGAAGAAGCGGGCGATCTCGTCCCGGGTGCGGGGCGCGAGGGTCACGCCGCCGGCCGCGTACATCGCCACGCCCCGCCCGACGGCGACGGGATCGAAGTCGGCGGTCAGCTGCGAGAGTACGAGGTAGCTCCCGGACGGGAGCGCGTCGACCAGCCGGGCCACCAGGTCGTAGGGGCGGTCGTCGTCGCCGAGGAAGTGCGTCAGCGCCACCAGGGAGAGCGCGACGGGCCGCGTGAAGTCCAGGTTCTCGCGGGCCTGCTCCAGGATGCGCCCGGGATCGCGCACATCGGCCTGGACGTAGTCGGTGACCCCCTGGCGGCTGCTGCGCAGCAACGCCTCCGCATGGGTCAGCACGATGGGGTCGTTGTCGGTGTAGACGATCCGGGCGTCGGGGGCGATGCCCTGGGCCACCTGGTGCAGGTTGGGCTCGGTGGGGATGCCGGTGCCGATGTCGAGGAACTGGCGGATCCCGGCCTCGCCGGCCAGCCAGCGGGTGACGCGCTGCATGAACCAGCGGTTGGTCCTGGCGACATGCCGGGCCGTCCCGTCGACGCCCATGATCTGCCGGCCGAGCTCCTCGTCGACCGGGTAGTTGTCCTTGCCGCCGAGGAACCAGTCGTACACCCGGGCCGGGTGCGGCCTGCTGGTGTCGATGCGTGCTGCGGCCGGCCCGGTCCCGGTCATGCGGGGCTCCCTCACTGCTCGACGCCCGTTCTTCCCGGTCACGGGACGATCGCACGATCTTCGCAGGAGCTGCTGCGGACGGCAAGCAACTCCCTTACCCGGGAAGCCAGTTGC
>NZ_JBSGZJ010000292.1:0-9312 GCF_053610925.1 Streptomyces sp. NPDC054847
GGGAGGGGCGCGAGCAGCCCGACGGGCTGCGTGTCCCTTCACCGCAGCTCAGTGCGGCCAGGTGCGGCGGTGCGGGGTCCCTGGGAGCCACCGTGTCCCAGAGGGCGTTCCGCGAGGTTTTCGTGAGTGGAGGGTTCATTGCCGACTGACCGTACGGGTCACGCCCGCGACGATTGCAGTTGCCAGGATCCAGCCGGTGATGATCAGGGCGTACGACAGCCACTGGAGCCAGCCGTCAGGGGCGAACGCTGGCTCCTGACCGAAGTTCACGACCGGAAGGAGCAGGTCGAGGGTGTAAAAGACGGGGTTGAAGTCAGGGGCCTCGCCGGCCTTGATCGGGCGTGGGTGGTCCAGGCCGTATGCGATCGATCCGACGGCCATAAGGGACAACAGCCACACAGCCGCGCGCACCGGGCGGAAGCCGTAGCCGACGGTGGCGTCCTGGACGAATCCCCACAGCCGCCCGTACCAGGTGAGTGTGGTGCGTCGACGGCGCTGCTTGGCCAGTTGGACGAGCCGGGCCGCGTCGTCGTCACCGACGTGGCGGTAGGCCGCCATCAACTGCTCGTAGGCGTGCGGCTCGTACCGGTCCTCATCCCGCTCCAGCATCGGCAGGCGGCGTTCGGCGGGCTCGTGCGGGGTGAGTACGGTGTACGTGAGATTGCTGAGATACACCCGGTCCGGCAGCATCTCCGGTTCAAGGGTCAGGATCTCTATGTGGGAACGCCGTAGATTCAGGGCGCCCTCGATGCGATCGCCCCTGCGTAGCCAGAGTTCACCGATGACGCAACTGCTCGCCCGCAGTGCCGTGTCGCCCGGATGCGACAGGTGTGCGTGGAGCAGGTCGAGACGGCCCGATATACGCGAGCCTCGGAGCTCGACACGGCCCTGCGCTCGTATGCACCGCGCCCGTACATGGGCTCCCACGTTGAGGTTCTGCGCGTCCAGGGCGGTGCCGTCGGGCTTGTTGAACTCGGCGTCCTGAACGTTGATCCGCCCGGCGACGGAGGCGCCTGTGAGCCGTACCTGTCCGTGCGCACGCATCTCCGGCGCCCACAAGTCGTCCCCGATCGTGGCCTGGTTGAGCTGCAGCACCGGCTCGGAGTCGTCCGGCGCCGTGAACTCCGCCCGCTCCATGAACAGCGCCCCGGAGATCTGCGCCCCGCCGAGCCGCACCGGCCCCCGCATGAGGCAGTCCGTCATCCGCAGCACCCCCTCGACCCGCAAGGTCGCCGAGGTCAGGCCCGGCAGAACGGACTTCCTCAGACTGAGCTGGCGCAGCTGGGCACCGTACAGGTCGGGAACGCCGTCGAAGTGGCACTGGCGCAGCCGGATGGCAGCGTCGATCGTGGCATACCTGAGGTCCAGTACGCCGGTGATCCGCGCCCCCGTGATCTGGAGCGCGGCGATCTGCCCCTCCTCCTGCGGAGCCTTGAGCAGCAGCGTCCGCAGCACACACGCCCGTACGGTCCGCTCCGCGCCCCAGGCGTTGCCGAGCGCCGGATCCTCTTCCTCGGCGGCGCGGAAGTCCACGGACTCGCCGCGCGGAAAGGCCCGCCATATACGTACCTCGGCCGGCGTCAGATCGTGGGTGTCGTTCACGCCGGGACTCTGACGTGCTGCGTTCGGGCTGTCAACTGCCGTAGGGAGCAGGCCATGCCGTCCGACATCCATCCTCTCCCTCATCGGCTGCGAGCCCCTGACTCCTGGGTTTGCGGGCTGCGAGGGCGCTCGAGCAGCAGGCGTCAGGGACTCGCAGAACGCCCCCTCAGTGGCTCCCCTTCGACGTCACGTCTCGGCTGCGTCCGTCCACATCAGCGAAGATCGTCCGGGCACGCCCCTCATGGCTCGGCATGAGCGGCACAAGGCGCGTGCCGGTTCGACATCCCGACATCAACGGAGTCGGACGGCAGCACACTTGCAGGTCGCTGTGTGGACCACGCCACCGCAGGACTCCACGGCCGGAGCGAACGCCGATCGGACTTACAAGGCGTGTGTCAGCGGCAGCACGCCGCCGGATCCGTGCCAGATCGAACAGTCAGCCGCGGTAACGCCCTTCCTGAGCCCCCTCTTAGCCTCACCTTAAAGGCGTCATAAGGATGGCCCTCACCCCCCGCCAGCAGGCGATTTCGACGTGCCGAGCGGCTAACTTGCAGATCGCCGGGGCCGGTTCGAGCAGTCGGTGCCGTAGTCCGCGGGGGGCCGCGCCGCCTGCTCGAACCGGCCCCGGTGTCCCCCCATAGCCGTCTGAAGGAGAACGTCCCCATGACCGCTCGCCGCAAGGTCACCACGGTCGCCGCGCTCGGCCTCGCGCCGCTCGCTCTCGCCGGTCTCGCCACGGCGCCGGCGTCCGCCCACGGATCGATGACGGACCCGGTCAGCCGGATCTCGGCCTGCTTCGCGGAGGGGCCGGAGAGCCCGGACTCGGCGGCGTGCAAGGCGCTGGTCGCGGCGGGCGGGACGCAGCCCCTGTACGACTGGAACGAGGTCAACATCGCCAACGCGGCGGGCAACCACAAGCAGTTGATACCGGACGGCAAGCTGTGCAGCGCGGGCCGCGACAAGTACAAGGGTCTCGATCTGCCGCGCGCCGACTGGCCTTCCTCGCCGCTCGCCTCCGGCAACCACACCTTCCGCTACAAGGCGACCGCACCGCACAAGGGCACCTTCGAGCTGTATCTGACGAAGGACGGCTACGACCCCACGAAGCCGCTCAAGTGGTCGGACCTGGAGGAGAAGCCGTTCGCGAAGGTCACGAACCCCAGGCTGGAGAACGGCGCGTACGTCTTCGACGGCATCGTGCCGAACAAGTCGGGCCGGCACCTGGTGTATTCGATCTGGCAGCGCTCGGACTCCCCCGAGGCCTTCTACACCTGCTCCGACGTGGTCTTCGGCCAGGACAGCGGTGGAAGTGCGGCGGCCCCCGCCGCGAGTGCGCCCTCCGAGCAGGACATCGAGAAGGGTGCCGACAAGTCCACGGTCGACCACGGCGGTCACGGCGGTGACGACCACGGTGATCAGGCGGGCGCGGGAGCGGGCGCAGGCGCCGGGACAGGTACGGGCACGGGCGACGGGGCCGGGAAGCCCGCGGAGCAGCCGGCGGAGAACGCCCCGGAGGCGAAGGGCGCCGACGAGCCCGCGGCGGCCCCGGCCGCCCCGGAGACGTCGGACGAGAATCTCGCCGCGACAGGTGGTGACAGCAGCACCACCTACATGGCGATCGGCGGTGCGGCGGCGCTCGCGGTCGGCGCGGCGGCGCTGTTCGGGCTGGGCCGGCGCAGGACCGTGACGCCGGGCGGACGTCACAGCCGCTGAGCGCGACACGGCGGGGCCGCCTCCCCTCCCGGGAGACCGGGCCCGGGCGGCGGCCTTCTGCCGTGCGCCGGGTCAGCCGAAGACGGACGCGCAGGTGGTGGGTCTCGCGTGCGCCGGGTCGAGCGCGTTGGCCACCTCGTGGTAGGCGATCAGGTCGAGCACGCCGATCGCGACGTGCTCCGACAGATCAAGTGGGCAGAGGTCCTGGAGCAGCACGTTGCGGACGTTCGGCCCGCTGAGGTACTGCGACCGCCAGGGGGTGACCACCTGGTCGTAGCGGGTGGCGATGACCGTGTAGCGCACACCGGGCACGGTGTCGCCGTCCGCGTTGAGCTTGGTGAGGAAGGCGGATCCGGTGACCTGGTCGGCGAGGGCCGGGGTGTGCCGGCCGAGCAGGTCCGCCGCGCCGGGGAAGTACGGCAGCAGCCCGGTGAAGCCGTTGAGGGTGGTGCCGTGGTTGCTGGGGGCGATGCCGACGAGGGCGTTCACCTTCTCGGCCCCGCCCAGGAACTTGAGGTAGTAGCGCGGCATCATGCCGCCCTGGGAGTGGCCGACGATGTCGGCCTCGGTCGCGCCGGTCGCGGCGAGCACCTTGTCGACATAGGCGTCGAGTTGCTCCGCCGACTTGTCGATGGGTCCGAGGCCGTGGAAGAAGGGCACGTTCGGGAGTTGCCCGTAGTCGAGGGAGAAGACGCAGTAGCCGCGCTTCACCAGATACGGGGCGAGGACGAGCCAGTTGTCGACGGAGTTCCCGAGGGTTCCGTGGACGAGGACGACGGGGCGGGGATGGGCGGCGGAGGGCTTGCAGTCGTAGTTGTTCCAGCCACTGCTGGGGGCGGCAGTGGTGGGTTCCGCGGTGGCGGTGGCGGCCGGGGTGAGGGCGACGGCCACTGCGAGCATGAGGGCTGACAGTGGTCTGAGCGCACGTTTCCAAGGCAGCATCGATCTGTCTCCTTGCGGCTCAAGGGAGTTGCGATGGCTGGATTCGCTGTGCTCACGTCAACTTACGGGCGGGTAACCAGAACTGGGAAGTTACGCGTCGGTAAAGACTGCCCCTTCTTACGGAGCGGATCTGCTATGCACCGGCTCCGCGACGGCGGACAGACGGCCGCCAGGTGGCGGGGGGGCAGACCGTGCCCCGGAGGAACGTGTGCGGGCAAGCACCGCTCCGGCAGCCGGGTGCACGGGCAGGAGGCCACGGCTCGGCCGCCCGGCGCCCTACGCCGCCAGCGATCCCGGCACGACCGCCCCGGGACCGAACTTCGCGCGGGCCCGGTCCGCGACCTCCTCGATCCGGCGCGCCCGCTCGTCGGCAGGGTCGAACGTCAGCTGCCGCGCTGCCCGTTCGGCCGCCGTCAGGTCCTCGGCGCGCAGCGACAGCCCCCGCACCCTGGCCCGCTGAAGCCCGAGCGCCCGATGGAGCGCGTATGCGGCGTCGGCGAGCGCCGCCGAGTGGGCGGTCGGCTCCCGCAGGGTGCGGGTACGGGTGGTCGTGGACCGGTCGGCATAACGCACCGTGAGCGTCAGGGCCCTGCAGACCTGACGCTCGCCCCGCATCCGCGAACCCAGCTCCTCCGCGAGCGACAGCAGCGCCCGCCGGTGCTCGACCTGGTCCAACTCGTCGAGGTCGAAGGTCCGTTCGGCGGCCATCGAGCGCGAGAGGGCGTTCGGGACGACCGCCGTGCGGTCGATGCCGCGGGCCCGTTCCCACACCTCGCGCCCGGCCCGCGCGCCCAGGATCCGCTGGATCACGGCGAGCGGCGCGCCGGCGACACGGCCGGCGGAGTCGAGACCGTACGCGCACAGGGTGCGGGCGGTCACCGGCCCCACCCCGTCGAGCGCGGCGACCGGCTTGTCCGCCAGGAAGGCCGCGGTCTCCTTCTCGGTCACCACCAGGGTCGTGCCCGGCACCGCCTCGCGCGCGGCCATCCTGGCGATCATGGGTACGGGTCCGGCGCCGATGACGCAGTCCACGCCGCAGTGCGCGAGCGCCCGCACCCGCAGCAGGGAGGCGAGCTGCGCCGCGTCCCGCCCGAAGTACCGCTCCGCACCCCGGACGTCGACGAGCGCGGCGTCCGGCGGCAGCGCCTGGACGACGGGGCTGATGTCCTCCGCCACGGCGAGCAGCGCGGGCAGCGCCGCCTCGTACATGGGCGGCAGCAGGAAACGCACGTAGAGGATCATCCGGCACTCCCGGGGCTCTGATGCCACAACTTCCTTCCGCCCGCGGCAGCTTCACCGGCGGGCTTGAGATCCGCCCAGGGGTTGAGCTCGTAACCCGTCGGCAGCTGGATCCGGCGGCCGTTGTCCGATCCGGCCTCGCCGTCCGGCTCCGGCGCCGGGGCGGCCAGCCGGGCGGCGACCGCGTCGAGGCCGCCGGTGCGCCGCAGTTCCACCAGATCCGCCAGATTCCAGGCGGCCGAGCCGACCACGCTGAGGCTGCGCGGCCCGCGCCGCTGCACCACACCGCGCACCAGCAGCAGCCAGGAGTGGAAGACGGTGTGGGCGCAGGCGGCGTGGCTGTCGTCGAAGAAGGCGAGGTCCACCAGGCCGGTGCCGTCGTCGAGCGTGGTGAAGATGACCCGCTTGCCGGAGCGGATCGGCGGGGTCTGGGTGGCCGCCTTGGCACCCGCGACGAGCACCGTCCGCCCGTGCGGGGCATCGCGCAGCCGCTGCGCGGAGAGCACACCGAGCTCGGCCAGGAAGGCATGGTGATCCGCCATCAGATGACGGGAGGCGTCCATGCCGAGCACGCCCAGCTCGGCGCTGAGGCGTTCCGCGTCCCCCAGGTCGGGCAGCCCGACCGGTGCGGTCTTCTGCCCCTGGGCCAGCGGGAGCTGGCTGCCGTAGGACGCGGCGCCACGCCGGGTGCGGTGCAGTTCGGCGAGGTGCAGCAGCAGATCGCGGCGGTTGGCGCCGAAGGTGTCGAGCGCGCCGACCTGGGCCAGCCGCTCGGCGACCGGCCGCGAGGGGCAGGCCCGCTGCCAGAAGTCCAGCAGCGAGGAGTACGGCTGCCCCGCCTCGATCCGCGCCGCCTCCGCCTCGCTGATGCCGTGCACGTCGGAGAGCGCGAGCCGCAGCCCCCAACGGCCCTGTCCGGGACGGGAGCCGGCGGCAGCGCCGGAACCAGGACCCGAGCCGGGTCGGGCGTCGGCGCCAGGGCCGGTCCCGGTACCGGCCCGGCACGATGCATCATCAGACACCAGTTCGATTCGGTGTGCGACCGCCGACCGGTTCACATCCAGCGGCAGCACCGGCACCCCGCGCCGCCGCGCGTCCGCCAGCAGCAACCGCTTCGGATACATCCCGGGGTCGTGGGTGAGCAGTCCGGCGTAGAAGGCCGCCGGATGGTGCGCCTTGAGCCAGGCCGACTGGTACGTGGGCACGGCGAAAGCGACCGCGTGCGCCTTGCAGAAGCCGTACGACCCGAAGGCCTCGACGATCTCCCAGGTCCGGCCGATCACCTCGGGCGCGTAGCCCTTGGCCCCGGCGTTCTGCGCGAACCAGGTCTTGATCTTCCCCTGCGACTCCGGGTCGGAGAGACCGCGCCGCACCCGGTCGGCCTCGTCCCGGCCGCAGCCGGTCATGATGTCCAGGATCTCGATGATCTGCTCATGGAAGACGACCACTCCGTATGTCTCCCGCAGCGGCCCTTCCAGGTCGGGATGCGGATAGCGGGCGGGTGCCCGGCCGTGCCTGGCCTCGATGAACGGCCGCACCATGTCGGCCGCGACCGGACCCGGGCGGAAGAGTGAGATGTCGACGACCAGGTCGCCGAAGGTCTCCGGCTGGAGCCGCCCCACCAGGTCGCGCTGACCGGGCGACTCGATCTGGAAGCAGCCCAGCGTCTCGGTCGACTTGATGAGCCGGTAGGTGGCCGGGTCGCCCGGCGGCACGGCGTCGACGTCGACCTCCTCGCCGGTGGCCCTGCGCACCTCGGCGACCGCGTGCGCCATCGCCGACTGCATCCGCACCCCGAGGACGTCGAGCTTGAGCAGACCGAGCTCCTCCACGTCGTCCTTGTCGAACTGGGACATGGGGAAGCCTTCGCCGCTGGTCGGCATCACCGGCGTGCGGGTGAGCAGCGAGGCGTCGGAGAGCAGCACGCCGCACGGGTGCATGGCGACCCCGCGGGGCAGCGCGTCCAGCGCCTCGACCAGCTCCCACATCCGTTCCCGCTGCTTCGACTCCCTTGCCACCTCCCGCAGTTCCGGCAGTTCGGCCAGGGCCGCGCGGGCGTCGCGGGCCCGGATGTGCGGGAAGGACTTGGCGAGCTTGTCGATCTCCGCCGGGTCCATGGACAGGGCGGCGCCCACGTCCCGGATCGCGTGCCTGACCCGGTAGGTCTCCGGCATGGCGACGGTCGCGACCCGCTCCTCGCCGAAGCGGCCGATAATCTCCCGGTAGACCTCGAGCCTGCGGGCGGACTCCACGTCGATGTCGATGTCGGGCAGGACACGCCGCCGTTTGGACAGGAAGCGCTCCATCAGCAGCCCGTGCTCGACCGGGTCGGCGTGCGCGATGCCGAGGAGGTGGTTGACCAGGGAGCCGGCCCCGGAACCGCGCGCCGCGACCCGGATGCCCATGCCCTTCACGTCGTCCACGACCTGAGCGACCGTCAGGAAGTAGGAGGCGAAGCCGTGGTGGGCGATGATGTCCAGCTCGTGGTGCATCCGCTCCCAGTACTCGCGCCGTCCGTCGTAACCGCGCAGCACCATTCCGGCGGCGGCCCGGGAGGCCAGCACCCGCTGCGCGGTGCGGTACTCGGCGCCGACGAGGGCCGGCTCCGGGAAGTGGACACTGCCGATCCCGAGGTCGTCCTCGGGGTCGACCAGGCATTCGGCGGCCGTCTCCTCCGTCACGGCGAGCAGCCGGTGCGCGAGTTCGCGCCGGAAACCGGCGGCCTCCGCGACCCGGGCGGCGAGGGCGGCCATCGCCGCCGGGTCCTTCAGCCAGCGTTCACCGCTGTCGAGGCCCTTGCGCGGGTCGACCGGCACCAGGCGGCGGGCGGCGTCGAGGATGTCGGCGACGGGGCCCTGGCCGGGGTCGGCGTAGCGGACGGCGTTGGTCAGCACGGGCCGTACGCCCTGCTCGGCGGCGAGGCCGAGGGTACGGGCGGCATGGCGCAGCGAGCCCGGACCGGTACCGCCCCCGCCGTGGTGCACGACCTCCAGGCGCAGCCGGTCGCCGTACCGCTCCCGCCAGGGGACGAGCAGCTTGGCCGCGCGGTCGGGCCGGCCGGCGGCCAGTGCCCTGCCCACCTCGGACGAGGGGCCGAGCAGCACGGTCAGCCCGTCGCCGTGGTTGTCGCCCCAGGACAGCAGGGGGCTGCGGGGGTCGGTGGCGTGGGCGGCGGTGATCATCCGGCACAGGTCGGCCCAGCCGCGGCGGTCGCGGGCCAGGAAGACGGTGCGGGGCGCGGACTCGTCGACGAACGCTCCGCCGCGCACCGGGGTGCGGCGCCGCTCGGCGGGTCCCTCCTGTCGGGCCCGCTCCCCCACGGCGAGGTCCACCCCGAACAGCGGCCGTACGCCTTCCTTGGCGCAGGCTGTGATGAAACGGACCGCCCCCGCAAGGGTGTCGCGGTCGGTCAGCGCGAGGGCGTCCATGCCACGCTCGGCGGCGCGACCGGCCAGCCGCTCCGGGTGGGAGGCCCCGTACCGCACGGAGAACCCGGAAACGGTGTGCAGATGCGTGAAGTAAGGCATCCGCACCTCCTGAATCAGTCGTTCTCACCTCCCCCACCTCCAACCATAGACCAGTTTCGAACATGCGTACGACACATTCCCGGAGCCTTCCCGCAGCCCCGCGTTTCCGTCCCCGCGTGGCGGCAGTGAGTCCCGCGCGGGGCTACGGAGTGGTGCCCGGCCGCGGCGGGCCGGTGGCGGTACGGCGGCCCGGCAGCGCCGCCGCCAGGAGCGCACCGGCCGCCGCCACGGCCGCGAGGACGGTCAGCGCCGGCCCCGTCGCGGAGACGGACATCACCGCGGGCCCCGC
>NZ_JBSGZJ010000293.1:0-9225 GCF_053610925.1 Streptomyces sp. NPDC054847
GTCCCGCTGCGGCGGGCGTCAGCCCGCCCAGACCTCCGCGTCGTCGGCCGGGACGGTGGTGGCCAGGCCGAGCTCCTTGCGCGCGGCGACCGCCCCGTTCGGGTCGAGGCCGGTGAAGGCCGGGTCGTAGGAGACGTAGAACGCGTCGGCGTCGGCGGCGTTCGCGGCCTTCTTCCAGTGCCCGGCGGTCTTCTCCAGCTGCGCGCGCAGCTTGCCGGTCTCCACGCCCTTGATGCCCTTCATGCCAGCGATGTGCGTGTCGAGGGCGGCGGCGACGGCCTTGGCCTGGGCCTTGTAGCCGGCGAGGTCGTCCTCGACGGTCTCCGCTTCGGGCTGGGTCGTCCACAGCGCCTCGTAGACGGCGTTGGCGCCCTTGAGGTACGCGGTCTGCTCCGGCTTCGACGCCTCGGGGCCGGCCTTCAGCGAGCCGGTGAGCTTGCCCGTCTCCTGGGTGTAGCTGCAGCTCACGGAGCGGTCGCCGGTGGCCCAGCTCTCGCTGGTCGGCGTGTAGTAGAAGATCTCCACACCCTTGGGCAGCGCCCAGGTGTCCGGCGAGAACTTCTGGGCCTCCACCGGGCAGCGCTCGTCGGCGATCGCCCAGATCGCGTCGTTGCCGGGGAAGGTCTTGCCTTCGTCGAGGGTGAACTCGCCGACGACCTCCGCCTGGTGCGGCTCGGCGCAGGGCACGACCTCGATGGCGACCGCTTCACCCTCGGTGGCCTTGCCGTTCGGGTTGTAGCAGTCCCCCGGGTTGAGCGAGAACACGGACCGCTGCCGGGCCACCTTCTTCGCGCCGTCCTTGGCGCCGTCGACGACTTCCGAGCACCCCACCGCGCCTACGGCGAGCAGAGCGACGGCGGCGGACATACCGCGCAGGGACCGGGACAGGGAGCGGACTGCCATGACGCGTACATCCTCTTACGAAAGTCTTATGAATGTCGTGCGCATGGTATGCCACCCCTGTGACCGGCTCGTGAGCGCGGGCCGGCGGCCGGAAGGGACCCGAGCGGGTCGCCTCCCGGCCGGGGTCGCGCGGTCAGAGGGTGGCGGCCAGCCGGGTGCCCTGGTCGATGGCGCGCTTCGCGTCCAACTCGGCTGCCACGTCGGCCCCTCCGATGAGGTGCACGGTCCGGCCGGCCGCGGCGAGCTCGTCGTACAGTCCGCGCTGCGGCTCCTGGCCGGTGCAGAGCACGACCGTGTCGACGGGCAGCACGGACGAGGTGCCGTCGACGGTCAGGTGCAGGCCCTCGTCGTCGATCCGCTCGTAGGTGGCGCCCGCCGTCATCGTCACGCCGCGGTGCTTGAGCTCCGTGCGGTGGATCCAGCCCGTCGTCTTCCCGAGACCGGCACCGACCTTGCTGGTCTTGCGCTGGAGGAGGTGCACGGCCCGCGGCGGGGCCGGGCGCACGGGCTTCGTCAGCCCGCCACGGGCCGCGTAACCGGTGTCGACGCCCCACTGGCGGAAGTACGTCTCCGGGTCCTGGCTCGCGCCCTCGCCGCCGTCGGTGAGGAACTCCGCGACGTCGAAGCCGATCCCGCCGGCGCCGATGACGGCGACGCGCTCACCGACCGGGGCGCCGTCACGCAGCACGTCGAGGTAGCTGACGACGCTCGGGTGGTCGACGCCGTCGATCTCGGGGGTGCGCGGTGTGACGCCGGTGGCGACGACGACCTCGTCGAAGTCGGCGGCCGGGAGGTCGCCGGCGCCGACGCGGGTGCCGAGACGCAGGCGGACGCCGCACTCCGCGAGCCGGGTGCGGAAATAGCGGAGGGTCTCGTTGAACTCCTCCTTGCCCGGGACCCGCTTGGCGATGTTCAGCTGGCCGCCGATCTCGTCCGCGGCGTCGAAGAGGGTCACCTCGTGGCCGCGCTCGGCGGCGGAGACGGCGCAGGCCAGACCGGCGGGACCGGCGCCGACGACGGCGATGCGCTTCTTCAGCCGGGTGGGCGCGAGGACCAGTTCGGTCTCGTGGCAGGCGCGCGGGTTCACCAGACAGGAGGTGATCTTGAGGTTGAAGGTGTGGTCCAGGCAGGCCTGGTTGCAGCCGATGCAGGTGTTGATCGCGTCGGCGCGTCCGGCCCGCGCCTTGGCGACGAAGTCGGGGTCCGCGAGGAAGGGGCGGGCCAGGGACACCATGTCGGCGCGCCCGTCGGCGAGCAACTCCTCGGCGACCTCGGGGGTGTTGATCCGGTTGCTCGTCACCAGCGGCACCGAGACGGCGCCCATCAGCTTCTTGGTCACCCAGCTGTACGCGCCGCGCGGCACGGACGTCGCGATGGTGGGGATGCGGGCCTCGTGCCAGCCGATGCCGGTGTTGATGATCGTGGCGCCCGCCGCCTCGATCTCCTTGGCGAGCGTCACGACCTCTTCGAGCGAGGAGCCGCCGGGGACCAGGTCGAGCATGGAGAGCCGGTAGATCAGGATGAAGTCGGTGCCGACCGCTTCACGCGTCCGGCGGACGATCTCCAGGGGCAGCCGGATGCGGTTCTCGTAGCTGCCGCCCCAGCGGTCGGTGCGGTGGTTGGTGGCGCTCGCGATGAACTCGTTGATGAAGTAGCCCTCGGAGCCCATGATCTCGACGCCGTCGTAGCCCGCCGACTTGGCGAGGGTGGCCGCCCTGACGAAGTCCTCGATGGTCTCCTCGACCTCGGCGTCGGTCAGGGCGTGCGGGACGAACGGGCTGATGGGCGCCTGGATGGCGCTGGGCGCGACCAGGTCCTGGTGGTAGGCGTACCGGCCGAAGTGGAGGATCTGCATGGCGATCCGGCCGCCCTCTGCGTGCACGGCGTCGGTGACGACGCGGTGCTGCGCGGCCTCTTCGTCGGTGGTCATCCTGGCCCCGCCCTCGTACGGGCGGCCGCGGTCGTTGGGCGATATGCCGCCGGTGACGATGAGGCCGACACCGCCGCGGGCACGCTCCGCGTAGAAGGCGGCCATGCGCTCGAAGCCGCGCTCCGCCTCTTCGAGGCCGACGTGCATGGATCCCATCAGGACCCGGTTGGGCAGGGTGGTGAACCCGAGGTCGAGCGGGCTCAGCAGATGGGGGTACGGCGTCGGCCCGGCCGTGGTGGTGCTGGTGCTCGTGCTCATCGGTCCTCCTCGCGCGGGGTGTCGACTGAATGTTTAGCCGCCCCAGGGGCCTTTTGCAACAAAGTGCAAAATGACTCGCGCCACAGGGCGCCCGCGCGGTCGAATGAACTCACTAATCATCCAAAGGGGTGATTTTGCTCATACGACTCCTTCCGGGACCTCTACCGTGGCGTCGTGGCGGGATGGCAGCACGTGAGCGCACTGGGGGTCGCGGCGATTCTCGGAACACACGGGGTGGGAATCGTTGCCGCCGCGTCCGGGAACGCCGACGGATCCGGGCATGCCGACGTATCGGCGACCGCATCCGATCATGAGCCGGCGCCGGAGCACAGCACAGACGATCCGACCCTCTCGGTGTCGGTGGCGTTACCGGGGCTGATCGGCGTCGGAGTGTCGGTGACCATCGGCGGGGACTGCCCGCCCGGGCCCACGCCGACGCCGCCCGCGCCGACGCCCCCGCCCTCTCCGCCGGCGCCACCGCCGCCCGAGCCCCCGCAAACGCCCGCCCCTTCGCCGCCGCCCGCACCTGCGCCGACGCCCTCGCCTCCCCCGGCACCGACACCGTCGCCGTCCGCCGAACCGCCGGCCCCGCCCGTGGTGCGGACCGAGGCGCCCGCAGCGCCGGCCCCACCGGCGCCTCCCGAACCGCCGGCCCCCGCCCCGCCCGCCGCGGCTCCCGCGCCGCCGGCCCGCGCGGAGGCCGTGGCCATCCGCACATACCGGCCCGCGTCCGGGGGAGTGGAGCCCGCCGACGGGACGCCCCTCACGATCCTGATGCTGGTCACCACCACTCCGGCCGTGCTCGCCGCGGCCCTGCTGCGCCCCCGCTCGCAGTCCGCCGCCAACCGGCGCGGCCGGGCCTGATCCTCGCCCCGCACCTCCCAGACCTCACCTCACCACCGGAGACCCCCATGTCCGAATGGCTGGTCCTGGCCATCGTGATGGCCGCCGCCTGCGCCGTCGTCCTCGTCGTCACCCTCCTCAGCCAGCGCACGCGCGACGCCGCGGCGGAGACCGGCATCGAGGAGCGGGAGGCCCCGGAGACACCTGATGTGCTCGAGTACATGGTGATGATGGTCGGCGTCGTGTACGCGATCGTGCTCGGCCTCGCCATCGCCGGCGTCTGGGAGGCTCGCGGCGCGGCACAGGACGCCGTCCGCACGGAGGCGCAGGCGCTGCACGAGGTCACCCAGCGCGCCCAGGTGTATCCGGCCGACTTCCGCGACCGGCTCCGGGATGACATCGACGTCTACGTCGCGGAGGTGGTCGAGACCGAGTGGCCCCGGATGATCGACCACAAGGAGCTGTCGCCGCGAGGGACGGAGTTGCTGGCGGCCGTGCGCTCCGACGTGGCGGAGCGCGAACCGAAGAACGAGCTGGAGGCCCAGGCCTACCAGCCGATGCTCGACCAGGTCGCGGCCGCGGAGGACGCGCGCAACGCCCGTGCGTCGGGTGCCGAGGAGACGCTGCCGGGCATCGTATGGTTCGGCCTGATCAGCGGGGCCGCCGTCACGATCGGACTGATCTTCACGATGCAGATCGGCCGTACGTTCCGGGAGCTGCTGCTCGCGGGCCTCTTCAGCGCGCTGATCGCGTTCCTCCTCTTCCTCGTCTGGGACTTCGACGCACCGTTCGGCCGGTCGGGCTCCGAGTCGGCGGACGCCTTCCGCCAGCTGTTCCCGGGGGCCGTCGGCCCGAGCTGAGGCCCGCGGGGCCGGCAGGGACGGCGGTGGTCCGGCGCGGCCGGAATAGCCGCCGGGGTGTCACGGTTGAGCGGTACAGTTAGTTCAACGTTCAACCAAGCCCGAGAGGTGAACACGTCATGCAGTTCGGCATCTTCACGGTCGGCGACGTCACGCCGGACCCGACCACCGGCCGTACGCCGAGCGAGCACGAGCGGATCAAGGCGACGGTCGCCATCGCCCGCAAGGCGGAAGAGGTCGGTCTCGACGTCTTCGCGACCGGCGAGCACCACAACCCGCCGTTCGTCCCCTCCTCGCCGACCACCCTGCTCGGGCACGTCGCCGCCCTGACCGAGCGGATCACGCTCTCCACGTCGACCACGCTGATCACCACCAACGACCCGGTGAAGATCGCCGAGGACTACGCGTACCTCCAGCACATCGCGGACGGCCGCGTCGACCTGATGATGGGCCGCGGCAACACCGGCCCCGTCTATCCGTGGTTCGGCAAGGACATCCGCCAGGGCATCCCCCTGGCCATGGAGAACTACGCGCTCCTCCACAGGCTGTGGAGGGAGGACGTCGTCGACTGGGAGGGCAAGTTCCGTACGCCCCTCCAGGGCTTCACCGCGACCCCGCGCCCGCTCGACGGCGTCCCGCCGTTCGTCTGGCACGGCTCGATCCGCTCCCCCGAGATCGCCGAGCAGGCCGCGTACTACGGCGACGGCTTCTTCCACAACAACATCTTCTGGCCCATGTCCCACACCAAGAAGATGGTCGGGCTGTACCGGCAGCGGTTCGCGCACCACGGCCACGGCACCCCCGAGCAGGCCATCGTCGGGCTGGGCGGCCAGGTGTTCATGCGCAGGAACTCGCAGGACGCGGTGCGCGAGTTCCGTCCGTACTTCGACAACGCGCCCGTCTACGGCCACGGGCCGTCCCTGGAGGACTTCACCGAGCAGACACCGCTGACCGTCGGCTCCCCGCAGCAGGTCATCGAGCGCACGCTCGGCTTCCGCGACGCGGTCGGCGACTACCAGCGCCAGCTGTTCCTGATGGACCACGCGGGGCTGCCGCTGAAGACCGTCCTCGAGCAGCTCGACATCCTCGGCGAGGAGGTCGTGCCGGTGCTGCGCGAGGAGTTCGCCAAGCTGCGGCCGGCCGGGGTCCCGGAGACCGCCCCGCAGCACCCCGCCGTCCTCGGCCGGAACACGAAGGAGACGTCATGACGCAGACCTCAGGGCCCGTGAACCTCGTCGTCGTATCGGCCGGGCTGGGGGTCCCGTCCTCCAGCCGGCTGCTGGCCGACCGGATCACCGAGTCCGTGCGCCGGGAGCTCGCGGGCGGGCGCGAGGTGCGGGTGACGGTCGTCGAGCTGCGCGACCTCGCCGTGCCCATCGCGAACAACCTGGTGACGGGCTTCCCGGCGGAGCCGCTCGCCGACGCGATCGACGCGGTGACCGGCGCCGACGGGCTGATAGCCGTGACGCCCGTGTTCACCGCCTCGTACAGCGGACTGTTCAAGTCGTTCTTCGACCTGATCGAGCCCGACGCGCTCACCGGGAAGCCGGTGCTGATCGCGGCGACCGGCGGGACCGCACGGCACTCGCTGGTGCTGGAGCACGCACTGCGGCCGCTGTTCGCCTACCTGCGGGCGATCGTCGTGCCGACCGCCGTGTACGCGGCGTCCGAGGACTGGGGTGGTTCGGGCGATCCGATGACCGACACCCTGCCCGACCGGATCGCCCGCGCGGGCCGCGAGCTCGCCACTCTGATGGCCTCGCGAACCACCGGCGCACCGGACCACGCCACGGCAACAGCCGACCTGTTTGCGTAGATTTACATAGGCTTGCACCGGCTATGGCCGGACAGGCCAAGGGCCAGGCGGCTATGGAGGTGGCGGACATGACGGACACGACCGGCACGGCGGGCAGGATCGTCGTGGGCGTCGACGGCTCGGAGCCGTCGATCAGGGCCCTGCGATGGGCCGTACGGCAGGCCGGGATGACAGGGGACTCCCTGGAGGCCGTCATCAGCTGGGAGTACCCCGCCGCCGGCTGGGCCTCGATGGTCGCCGCCATCCCGGCCGAGTTCGACCCGCAGGCGCTGGCGGCCAAGGTGCTCGACGACACCCTCGAGCAGACACTCGGCGCCGAGGCCGCCGCGTCCGTGACCCGTACCGTCCTGATCGGCAGTGCGGCGCAGGCCCTGATGGACAGGTCCGCGGGCGCCTCGCTGCTGGTCGTCGGCGACCGGGGCTACAGCGGCTTCAAGGCGACGCTGCTCGGCTCCGTCGGCCTGCACCTCACCCAGCACGCGCCCTGCCCGGTCGTCGTCGTACGCGGCGAGCGCGACTGACGCACCTTCTTGACGGCGACGCCCCCGGCCTGTTCACGGGCCGGGGGCGTCGCCGTCGCGGCGGGCGGGGTCACTTGCGGTTGTAGAGGCGCATCGTGACCGTGCCGAAGACGACCACGAGCACGGCCGACCAGCCGAGCGACCAGGCGATGTCCGCCGCCGGCCAGTTGCCCGCCATCAGCTCCCGCACCGCGGTGGAGACATGGGTGACGGGACTGTTGTTGACGAAGGCCTGGAGCCAGCCGGGCATCGTCCGCGGGTCGACGAACACGTTGCTCAGGAACGTCATCGGGAAGATGACCATCATGCTGACGCCCATCACCGACTTCTCGGTGCGCAGCAGCAGGCCGAACATCGTCCAGATCCACGAGAACGCGAACGAGAAGACCATCAGCACCGCGATACCGAGCACGATGCCGACCGGCCCGCCGTCGGGGCGGTACCCGATGATCAGCCCGACGGCCAGCATCACGACCGAGGCGATCAGATAGCGGACCACGTCGCCGAGCAGATAGCCGACCATGGGCGCGGGCCGCCAGATCGGCAGCGTGCGGAACCGGTCGAAGACGCCCTTGGAGATGTCGTTGTTGACGGCGACACCCGTGTACATCGTGATCATCACGACGCTCATGGTCAGGATGCCGGGCAGCAGGAACTGGATGTACGCGTCGACGGAGCCGGCGATCGCGCCCCCGAAGAGGTACGTGTACATCAGCACCATCATGATCGGGAACGCCGTCACGTCGAACAGCTGCTCCGGCACATGCTTGATCTTGAGCATGGCGCGCCAGCCGAACGTCAGCGACGCCGACCACGCACTGGGCCTCGGGGGCCGCTCCGCGGCCACCAGCAGCGAGGCGAGGTCCTCCGCCTTCGGTGCTTCGAATTCCAGCTCGCCGGGGTCCTTGGTGGTGGTGGCGGTGCTCATGCGGCCTCCCCCTTCTTGTCGGTCAGGGCGAGGAAGACCTCGTCCAGGCTGGGTTGTCCCAGCGCGAAGTTGTCCACGGTGATGCCCGAGCGGGCGAGCTCGGCCAGCGCGTGCGCCGCCTGCTCCGCCGCTCCGCGTTCGGTGGCCCGGCCGTTGACCCGGGCGGTGAGGGCGACCGGATCGGCGTCGAGCAGCACCTCCGCGCCCAGCGCCTCCGCCAGCACCCGCTCGGCCTTCGGCCGCTGGTCGGCGTCGCGCAGCCGCAGGTGCACGGCCCCCGACCCGACGGAGGCCTTCAGCTCGCCCTTCGTGCCCTCGGCGATGACCTTGCCGTGGTCGATCACTGCGATCCGTGACGCGAGGTGGTCGGCCTCGTCGAGGTACTGCGTCGTCAGCAGCACCGTCGTCCCCTGGGAGACGACGGCCCGCACGATGTCCCAGACCTGGTTGCGGCTGCGCGGGTCGAGGCCGGTGGTGGGCTCGTCGAGGAAGAGCAGGTCCGGGGTGTTGAGGATGGACGCGGCGATGTCGATGCGGCGCCGCATGCCTCCCGAGTAGTTCTTCACCTGCTTGCCGGCCGCCTCGCGCAGACCGAACGCCTCCAGCAGCTGGGCCGCCCGGTCCCTGGCCGCCGGCTTGGCGTGGCCGAGCAGCCGCGCGAGCAGCACCAGGTTCTCCGTGCCCGTCAGGTCCTCGTCGACGGAGGCGTACTGGCCGGTGAGGCTCACCCGGCTGCGGACCGCGTCGGCGTCCTTCTGCACGTCCTTGCCGAAGACGCGGGCCTCACCGCCGTCCGGTCGCAGCAGGGTGGCGAGCATCCGGACCGTGGTCGTCTTGCCGGCGCCGTTCGGTCCGAGAACTCCGTAGACCGTGCCGGCCGGCACCCGGAGGTCGACGCCGTCCACGGCGCGGTTGTCGCCGAAGACCTTCACCAGTCCGGTGGTCTCGATTGCCAGATCAGTCATCGTCAAGTCCTTCGGTCCCTTGGTGCCCGTGCAGTAGAGACGACGTGGAGTGCGGGAAGTCATCGGTCGGGCGGAAAATTCGCGGCCGGTCCGGTGGTCCCGAGTCAGCGCGACGTCCCCGACCGCCGCCGCCCGGGACGGTCGCGGCAGGGCGCCGGCCCCCGGCGGCATCGCGTCGGCGGGGGGGGGGTTGAGGCGCCC
>NZ_JBSGZJ010000294.1:0-9221 GCF_053610925.1 Streptomyces sp. NPDC054847
CTGCCTGCACGGCGGCCTCGACGGCCTCGGGCGCGACGGCCACCGGCTCCGGCACGACCGCGGGAGCCGGGGCCTGCGGGGCCTCCGGCGCAACGGCCTGTGCCTGCGCGGATGCCACGGGCTCGACGGCAGGCTGCTCGGCGACCGGCTCGGTCACGGCTTCCCGCACAGGGGTCTCGGGCGCGACGGGTGCGGGCGCGGCGGGTTCGACGGACTCGGGAGCGAGCTGGTGCACGACGGCCTGGTTCTCGGCATCGGCCTCGGCGTGCGGCTGCGGCTCGTCCGGCGCGGGCGCCACGGCCGGCTCCGCCTCGGCGGCGGGCTGCTCGACGTCGCCGGTCCTGGGCGCGGGCACGGTGGCTTCCGCGTTCGCCGGTTCGGCCGCCGCGTCCGACGGGACGACCGTTTCTGCGGGCGCCCCCGACCCTGCGACGGGCGCCTGGTTCTGCGGCGGCTGGGGGTCCCACGGGGCACCGGCCTGTGGCGGGATCTCACCGAGCTGCGGTCCGGGAAGTTCGGCGGCGGGCTCCTCACGCGGCACGTCGAGGTACTCCACGCCGGTGGTGGCGGACTGCGCCGCGGCCGAGCGGACGACCATCGGATGCGGCGGCGTACCGGCCGGGCCGCGGTCGGCGAGCGAACGGACCACGCCGCTCGAGGTGTCGGGCACGGGCGGACCCATGTGGAGCGGCCGGCGCGCGGGCGTCGGCATGGCGGAGGTGGCGGCGGCCGGCGTCCGTACGGCACCGAGGTCGACGGCTCCGGAATCACGGCCGCCGGCCTCGTGGGCACCGCTCTCATGCGGCGCGGTGGCTTGTTCCCGCTGTGCGTCCGGCGCCTCCTGCGCGACCGGGGCCGCGTGGCCGGCGTCGGAGCCCGCCTCGCCGGCGACGGCCTCCGGGCCTGCCGGCGCCACGCCGGGGACGACGGACATGGTGCCCTGCACCTGCGCCAACGGCTCCTGGGCGGCAGCCTCCTGCGCCTGGGCCCGGGCCTGCTGGGGGTCGTGCGGCTGGAAGGCCTGTTCCTGCGGTTCCGGGGACCGGACCTCGTGGAACTGCGGCTCCTGCGGCGGGGTGGCGTCGGCCGCCTGGGCCGCCGGGGTCACTTCGACGAAGGCCGGGGCGGGCGCCGCGGCGTTCTGCACCGCCGGCTGCTCGGCGTACGCCGTGCCGGCCGAGGCGGGCGCGGCCTGCTCGGCTCCGTGCACGGCCGGGGCGGCCGTGTAGTCCTGTGCCGGGTAACCGGCGGCGGCGTAGTCCACCTGGTATTGGCCGCTGTGGTGCTGCGTCGCCCCGTCCTGGTGCGCCGTCGCCGGTGCGGGCGCGGCCGCGTACTGGTCGGCGACGGGCGCCGGCTGGGCGGCGGGCACGTGCTGGTGGGAGTCGCTCCACGCACCCTGTGCGCCGGGCATCAGCAGGAGGTCGTCCTCTTCCGGGCTGTTCTCGGAGGGTTCGAGGAAGGTGTACGTGCCGGAAGCGGGGACGCCCGGCTGCTCCACCATGCCTGCGTCCTCCGGCAGCCCCTCACCCGGGATCTGGCCGGTGTCAGTCATGCGCGTACCCCTCGCCCATCGGTTGCTCCTTCGCCCTTCGCCCGGGGCGTCCGACAGCGGCACACCTGACGCCCTTGAACAAGAACGAGCGTGTGCGCCGCGCGGCACGATCGACCCACGGACCAAAGCATTGTCGCGGTCGTTCGCCACTGCGGCAGCAAGATCCGCCGCGGTTCGCTGTGGGCTGCGCCACGTCGCGCGACCCCCCGGTATCGACGTACCACATACGGGAACCAAAGTGGCTCCCTTTTCCGGACATTGACGAACGAAGCGACGAACGTCCGGCTGCGGTACAACAATCGGCCAGCCTACCCCGGACCGTCCGTCGAGGGGGGCCGGGGGCGAGGGTCGGGCTGCCTTCCGCAGAGCAGGAAGACCACGGAGCGTTCCCGCTCCGACCAGTCGGACGTGTCCAGCTCGACGGACTGGAGGAGGGCGCATTCGACGCTGTATCCGCCGGCGGCGAGCGCGGCGCCGATGGCCTCCGCCTCGTCCCGTGTGGACGCGTGGGTGACGATGCGCTGCGGCCTGCGGTCGGCGACGGCGGTGACGACCGGCACTCCCCCGCCGCCGATCCGTACGACATCAGGCTCGGGCAGCCGCTCGAGAACGTGCGGGGCACGCCCGTGCACCACCTGGAGCTGGACGCCGAGGCGGCGGGCCGCCGCCTCGGTGCGGCGGCAGGCCTCGGGGTCGTTGTCGACGGCGATCACCGCCGCGCCGAACCGGCCCGCCTCCGCGGCGAGTGCGCCGCTGCCGGAGCCGATGTCCCACACGAGGTCGCCGGTGCGGGGTCCGAGCCGGGCCAGCTGGGCGGCCCGCAGGCCGGCGAACTCGCCCTCGCCGCGCGTGGGCGCCTCGGCGGGCGGCAGGGCCCAGCCGCGTACGGCCGGGGGGTAGCCGGGGTCCCGTCCGGCGATCCAGCCGCCGGTCCCGGTGAGAGGGGCGGGGCCGGCGGTGCCGCCGATGACGATGACGACATTGGGGTCGCGCCACATGTGGTCGGCGACCTTGTCGGAGGTGAGGACGGTGACCTGTTCGCGGTCGGTGCCCAGTTCCTCGCAGATGACGAAGGTGCGATGGATGCCGTCGAGCAGCAGCGCGAGTTCGGCGGGGCCGGCGCCCGGGGAGGTGAGGACGGCGACCTTCGTGTGCGCGCGGCACACATTGACGGCCCGGCGCAGCGTACGGCGGTGTGCGACGACGATCTGGGCGTCGTCCCACGGCATGCCCGCCCTGGCGAAGGCGGCGGCGACGGAGGAGACGGCGGGGACGACCTCCACCTCGAGGCCGTACTCGGGAGCGCGCAGGGTGCGGACGACGCCGAAGAGTCCGGGGTCGCCGTCGGCGAGGACGACGGCGCTGCCGCGGTGTCCGGCGATCCGCCGGGCGGCGAGGCCGACGCTGCCGAGGCGGATGCGCTCGGCGCCGGGCGGCACTTCGGGCAGCGCCAGATGATGGGCGGCGCCGGCGACCAGGGTGGCCGCGGAGAGGGCGGACCTGGCCGCTCGGGTGAGTGGCGAACCGTCCCAGCCGATCACCGTGACCCGGTCGGCCATCGTCGTCAGTCTCCTGGGGTTGTCGCAGGTCGGAGCAGTTCCGCGGGTACGCGTCGCACGTGAGGGTACCTGGCGGACCGGTCGGGCGGCCCTCTGGAGGGGCGTCGTTCCGCCCGGGAAAGTCAGTTCCAGTCGGTGTAGGAGGCGTAGCCCGCCTCCGCGAGGCGGTCGGCCTCGAGGTCCTCCGGGAGGAGGCTCCAGACGATGAGATCGGTGCGGATGTCCACCCAGGCGCCGGTGCCGTCGTCGGGCCGGGTGCGCGCTATCCACGCGTTGCGCAGGACGCCTTCGCTGATGCAGCCGATCTTCTGGGCCACCTGCTGGGAGGCGGTGTTGTCGGCGGCGGTGCGCAGTTCCATGCGCTCGAATTTCTGGTTGCGGAACAGCCACCGGGCCACGGCGAGCACGGACTCGGTCGCGTAGCCCTCGCCGCGCGCCCAGGGGGCGGTGACGTAGGAGACCTCGGTGGAGAGGGTGCGCCAGTTGGTGTTCTGCAGGTGCACGACGCCGACGAGCCGCTGGGTGAGGAACTCGGTGACGGCGAGCACGATGCCGCGGCCTTCCGTGCGCTCCGCAGGAGCGATCCTGCGCACCCAGTCCTCGGAGTCGGCCGCCGTGTAGGGGTGGGGCACGGAGGTCCAGGCGGTGACCATCTCGTCGTTCATCATCTCGGTGTGGGCCGCGATGTCGGCTTCCTCGTAGGGGCGCAGCACCAACCGCTCCGTGCTGATGGACACGTCCGGGAAGGTGGTAGTCATGCGCAGCTCCATGCCGAAGACTGTCGTTTACGGGTCGAACCTGACGGCGTATTGGCCGTAAAGGCACAGCATGCAACATCGGGTGCGGGCCGTGCATGGCCGGGTGCCGGTACGAGGCGGCCCCGCGCACCTTGGTAGGTGCACGGGGCCGGAGTCAAGTGGCTTCTCTGGAGCGCCACTTGACGGGTGCGCGGGGTCTCAGCCCGCGGCGCCGAAGGCGGCGACGACGGAGCCGTCGTACTTGTCCTCGATGTACTTCTTCACCTCGGGCGAGTTGAGGAGCTTCGCGAGCTTCTGCACGCGGGCGTCGTCCTCGTAGCCCTCCTTGACGGCGAGGAAGTTGGCGTACGGGTTGCCTTCGGCCTTCTCGAGGGCCAGGGAGTCCTGGGCGGGCTTGAGGTCGGCCTCGATGGCGTAGTTGCCGTTGATGACGGCGGCGTCGACGTCGTTCAGGGCGCGGGGCAGCGTCGCCGCCTCGAGCTCCTTGAACTTCAGGCCCTTGGCGTCGGCGATGTCGGAGAGCTTGGCGTCGGTGCCGGCGCCGTCCTTGAGGGTGATCAGGCCGTTGTCGGCGAGCAGCGCCAGCGCGCGGCCTTCGTTGGTGGTGTCGTTGGGGACTGCGATCGTCTGGCCGGCCTTGATGTCCTTGAGGTCCTTGGCCTTCTTGGAGTAGAGGCCGAGGGGCTCGAGGTGGACGTCGACGACCGGAACGATGGTCGTCTTGTTCTTCTTGTTGAAGTCGTCCAGGTACGGCTTGTGCTGGAAGAAGTTGGCGTCGACCTGGCCCTGCTGGGTGGCGGTATTGGGCAGGACGTAGTCCGTGAACTCCTTGACCTCGAGGGTGAGGCCTTCCTTCTTCGCCAGGTTGTCCTTGACGTAGTTCAGGATGTCGGCGTGCGGCGTCGGGGACGCGGCGACGACGAGCGCCTTGGACGCGTCGGCCTTGCCGCCGCCGTCCGCGCCGGCTCCCGGGTCGGAGGCCGTGCCGCAGGCGGTGAGACCGAGGGCGAGCGCGGCGGTGGCGGCGGCGGCCGCGGTGAGCTTGATGTTCTTACGCACGAAGAGTGCCTCTTTCTGGTGGTGGAACAACGCCCGGACAAGGAGTGCGGGCTGCGTGGGGAGAAGGTTCGGGGGTCAGCTCGCGGCGCGGCCCCGGCGGGCCAGCAGCCGTACGGCTCCGTCGCCGATGAGCTGGACGACGGTGACGATGGCGATGAGGATCACGACCGTGATGAGCATGAACTGCGTCTCGAAGCGCTGGAATCCGTAGGTGACGGCCTTGGATCCGAGGCCTTCGCCGCCGACCGCGCCGGCCATCGCGGAGTATCCGACGAGGACGATCACGGTGGTGGTGACGGCGGAGACGAGCGAGGGCAGGGCCTGCGGGAGCAGCACCTTGCGCACGATGGTGGGGATGGAGCCGCCCATGGACTGGACGGCCTCGACGAGCCCGTGGTCGACCTCGCGGATCGCCGTCTCGACGAGGCGCGCGAAGAAGGGGATGGCGCCGACGGCGAGCGGCACGATCATCGCGGTGGGGCCGATGAAGGTGCCGACGACGAGGGTGGTGAAGGGGATCAGCGCGATCAGCAGGATGATGAACGGCAGCGAGCGGCCGATGTTCACGATCACGCCGACGACCTTGTTCACCGGGGTGTTCTGCAGCAGTCCGCCCTTGTCCGTGAGGACGAGGAGCACACCGAGCGGCAGTCCGCCGGCGACGGTGACGAGGGTGGACCAGAGCACCATGTAAAGGGTGTCGAAGGTGCCCTGGCTGAGCAGGGGCTGCATCTCGGACCAGGTCACTTCGCGACCTCCTTGACCGGCTCGGGGGCGTTCTGCGCCGGGACGCGCGCGGGGCCGGGGCCGACGACCTCGACCTGGAGTCCCTGCTCGCGCAGGAAGCCGACGGGGACGACGTTCTCCTCGTAACGGCCGGGGAGCTCGATGCGCATGCGGCCGATCTGCCTGCCGCCGACGGTGTCCATCGCGGCGCCGAGGATCGAGATGTCGATGTTGTACGTGCGCGAGAGCTGCGAGATGACCGGCTGGGTGGCGGCCTCGCCGTGGAACGTGACGTCGATGACGGTGCGGCCGGGGCCGGAGGCGTCGCCGCCCACGGGGAAGAGCTCCCGGGCGAGCTCGGAGCCCGGGGTCGCGAGCAGTTCGCTCACTGTTCCGGATTCGATGATCTTCCCCTTCTTCATCAGGGCGGCCGAGTCGCAGATCGTCTTGACGACGTCCATCTCGTGCGTGATCAGCAGCACGGTGAGGCCGAGCTGTCGGTTGAGGTCGCGCAGCAGTTGGAGGATCGAGCGGGTGGTCTCGGGGTCGAGGGCGCTCGTCGCCTCGTCGGAGAGCAGCACCTTGGGGTCGCCGGCGAGGGCGCGGGCGATGCCGACGCGCTGCTTCTGACCGCCGGAGAGCTGGCCCGGGTAGGCCTTTGCCTTGTCGGCGAGCCCCACCAGGTCGAGCAGTTCCAGGGCCTTGCGGGAGCGCTGGGCGCCGGGGACGCCGAGGATCTCCAGGGGCAGTTCGACGTTGTCCTTGACGGTGCGCGAGGACAGCAGGTTGAAGTGCTGGAAGACCATGCCGATGCGGCTGCGGGCCTCGCGCAGCTCCTTGGAGGCGCGGCGGCCGCGGCCGGCGAGGGCGGTGAGGTCCGTTCCGGCGACCGTCACGGTGCCGGAGGTGGGGCGCTCGAGGAGATTGACGCAGCGGATCAGCGAGGACTTGCCGGCGCCGCTCTGGCCGATGACGCCGAAGACCTCGCCTTCACGGACGTGCAGGTCGACGCCGTCCAGAGCGGTGACCTCGCGGCCGCCGCGCGACTGGTAGACCTTGGTAAGGCCCGTAGTGGTGATCACAGGGGTATCCGTCACTGTCGAGTGCACGGCGAGGTGTCCGCCGGGCACGGGGCATTTCGGTTCCGACGCGGCACGGCTGGTTCGGCTGGTGGCCGGGGCAACGCGTGCGCGGGGCAGGCTCGGTCCGAGGCGTTCCTGATCTCCGGGGACGTTCGGACGCGGCGCGGCTGTCGGTCTCGCTTCGGGGCGCGAGGCTCAGGCAGGGGCCCTCAGATGGCGCACATTCGACACATGCGGCGAGCACCGGGCGTCGTGTTCGCCTCGGTCGCAAGGGTGCGGCTGCTCGTCGTGGTCATGGCTGCAAGTAAAACAGACGGGCGGGCGACCGGACCGGGCTTGTCCGTATAGCGGACAGTGCGGTTGCGCCATGTGGACAGATCGGTCCGCACCCGTGATCTCCGCGGGCGATCCCACCGGGACCGGCTTTCCCCGTCGTGACCTGCGCGGACACGCTGCCTGCGCCGGGGGCCCGCGCGTCGCTCGGCGGGCCCGAGCGGTCGACTGCTGTGGTCAAGACCACGGTCGGGGCACTGCCCGCGCCCCTGCGCGGGGCTACCGGCGGGAGACCCCTGCCGGCCGCACGCCCGCGACCGGGCCACGAGCGACGGTGCGCTGCCGGCCGTGCGCCCGGGGCCGGGCGCATCGCGACCTGCGGCCCGTAATACCCTCGAGCCCATGCTTGACGCCCTGACGGTCGCGGTCGGTGTGACCGCGCTCGCCCTCGCCGCCTGGTGCGGTTTCGCCGCCTACAAGGACCAGCCCACCAAGGACTGGCACTTCATCGGCATGGCCGTGGTGACGGTGCTGGCGTTCGCTCAACTGGTCGTGGGAATCGTGCGGCTGGCACAGGGCGACGAGGCGTCGGAGGGCACCGCGATCTTCGTGTCGTACCTGATCGGTTCGGCCCTCGCGGTGCCGGCGGCCGGTTTCCTCTCGCTGGCGGAGCGGACCCGCTGGGGCTCCGCGACGGTGGTGGCCGGCGCGGTGGTGCTCGCGGTGCTCGAGGTCCGGCTCCACGACATCTGGGGAGGCTGACGATGGCCGAGCCCACCACGGACGCGAAGCGGCCGGCGAAGCTGGTCGCGGGCCCGGGACTGCTGCTGGTCTGGCTCTACGGCGTGATGTCCGTCGGCGCCGTGTCCCGCTCCGTCTACCAGATCCTCACCGACTTCGGCAGCGCACCGCTCGCTCATGTGCTGTCGGCCGTCGCCGCCGTCGTGTACGCCTTCATCACGTACACACTGGTGCGGGGCGGCGAGACGGCCCGCAAGGCGGCGCTGGTGTGCTGCGCCGCCGAGCTGGCGGGCGTCCTGATCGTCGGGACGTGGACGGTCCTCGACCCGTCGGCGTTCCCCGACTCGACGGTGTGGTCCGAGTACGGAATGGGCTACATCTTCATCCCGGTGCTGCTTCCGGTCACCGGGATGCTCTGGCTGCGCCGCGCCCGCGGCTGACGCACAGCGGTGCGGGGCGGTACGGAGGCCGTCAGGCGCTGGCGACGTACGCGCCGGCGGAGGTCTCCTTCTCCAGGGTGACAAGTGTCAGCCGCGGGCCGACCTCCTCGCGGGAGACCGGGACGTATCCCCTGCTGCGGTACAGCCGCAGATTGCTCTCGCTGCGGTGGCCAGTGAACAGCTGGAACCGCTTGGCGGCCGGGTCCCCAGTGAAGCGCGCCTCGATCGCGTCGAGCAGCCTGCCGCCAAGACCGTGGCGCTGCATCCGCGGATGGACGATGAGCTTGGTGATACGGGCCGTCCCCGTGGCGTCGATGCTCGCGCGCACGGAGGCGACGACCTCGTCACCGAGCCTGGCCACGAGCGCCGGACCCTGGGTGATCTCGGCGCGGAGGTCGGCGAGCGACTGGGTCAAGGGCTCGATGCCGTAGTCGCCGTAGAGTTCGGCCTCGGTCTGATAGCACAGATACTGCAGCTTGAGGATGTGCTCCGCGTCGGTCTCCGCCGCCGCCGAGATGGTCACGCTCATGCCCATGTGCGCACGCCTCCCGCTCACCTGTCACCGCCGGTTGTCTACCGCTCCTTTCCCCGATGTTCAGGAGCTGCAACCTCTGCCGCCAGCATTCTGCGCAGACATCCCAGGCAACGGGAACGCATCGGCCCCAGACTTCCTTGTGAGATACCCAACGTCCCTGCGATTTCCCGGTAGGTGGGGTCGTGCGGCGCCAACATCGCAGTCAGCAGACGGGGGCAGTTCCCGGGAGTGCGGGCGACGGCCGCCCGCAGCACCCGGCGCCGCTCCCCCAGCAGCGCGGCGCGCTCGGGGCCGCCCGCGGGGTCGGCGGAAGGCTCGTGGCGGTACGGGAGTTCGCGTGCGGCCGTCCGGCGGGCGCGGCGGGCCTCCGCGCGAACGGCGGCCTTGACCCAGCGGGCGGCGTCGGGCGGCGGGCCGCCGTCGCCGAGGCGTTCCAGGAGCCGTACCCACACGGCCTGTTCGAGGTCGCCGGCTTCCATGGCGGCGCCTGGCG
>NZ_JBSGZJ010000295.1:0-9214 GCF_053610925.1 Streptomyces sp. NPDC054847
CCATGGGGGCGTCAGCCCCCATGGGGTCCGGGGCTTGCCCCGGTTTCGGGGAAGGGGCGGGGTGGGGGAACGCCCCGCGCAGCGGCACCAAGGCGTGGCGTGGGCCCGTGCGCGGGCGTCAGCGTCCACCTTCCCGAGCCACTGGGGGCGTCAGCCGCCGTGGGGTCCGGGGCCTGCCCCGCCACGCGGCGGAGCCGCACATCGGTGCAGCGGGAAGGGGCGGGGTGGGGAAAGGCCCCGCGCAGCGGCAAGGCCAGGACAAGAACCGGGCCGTGCACGGGGTGTTCGGGGGGTGGCGGCGCAGCCCCCACACACCCTGCCCCCTCCCCCGGGAAGGGGAAGAGGGCGTCAGGCCCCGCGGGGGCCGGGGGAAGCGCTCGCGCAGCGGCAAAGGCGGTGGCGTTACTTCAGCGCGCCCGCCGTCAGGCCCGACTGGACCTGGCGTTGGAAGATCGCGTAGACCACCAGCACCGGGAGCATCGCGATCATCATGCCGGCCATCAGCGCGCCCCAGTCGTTCTCGTAGCCCTGCTGGAGCGCGATCATCGCCAGGCCCTGGGTGAGGACGTACTTGTCCTCCTGCTGGTTGAGGACCATCGGCAGCAGGTACTGGTTCCACTGGCCCAGGAAGTTGAAGATGCCGATGCTGATCAGGCCGGGCTTGGCCATCGGGAGCATCACCTGGAAGAACGTACGGCTGTGCGACGCGCCGTCGATCAGCGCCGCCTCGCCCACCGACGCCGGGAGCGTGCGGAAGAACGCCGTCATGAAGAAGACGGTGAACGGCAGCGAGTAGGCGATGTAGACCAGGATCAGTCCGTGGTAGGTGGCCAGCAGCGAACTGCCGGGGAAGTCCCGCATGACGAAGAACAGCGGGATCACCAGCATGAAGACCGGGAAGGACATGCCGGCCACGAACAGGTAGTAGATGAACCGGTTGCCGGGGAACTCGAAGCGGGCCAGCACGTAGGCGGCCATGGATCCGAGGACCATCGTGCCGATCACCGAACCGCCCACGATGATGGCGGTGTTGATGAAGTACTGGCCCATGTTCGCGTCCTCCCACGCGTTGGACCAGTTCTCCCAGTGGAGGACCGTCGGCAGGCCCCACGGGTCGGTGAGGATCCCGTTGCTGTCCTTGAAGGCGCTCCAGGCCACCCAGAGCAGCGGCACGCCCACCATCAGGCCCCACACGATGAGGATGCCGTGGGAGAAGACGTTGAGGATCCCGCCCTCGGACGACTTCCGTTTCGCCGGTTCGGGGGTGCGGTCGGCCGTGGCAGGGGCGTCCTGCTTGGCCACCGTTTCGATCTCTTCGGTCGTCATCCGCCCTACCCCTAGTACTCGATCCGCTCACGCCGCGCGAAGCGCATGGTGAGCACTGCGAAGGTCATCGTGACAATGAGCATCGCGACGCCCATGGCGGAGGCATAGCCGAACTGGCTGTCGCGGAAGGCCGTCAGATACAGCCGGAGCGGCATGACGTCCGTCGCACCGTCCGGTCCGCCCATGTTCACCGACATGATCTGGACCAGGGCGAAGGCGTCCAGCGCGATGATGCCCATGTACACCCAGCCGGTCTGGACGGTGTCCCACAGCAGCGGGAGCGTGATCCGGAAGAAGGTGTGGAAGCGGCTGGCGCCGTCCAGCAAAGCCGCTTCGTAGATGTCACGCGGGATGGAGGCCATCGCCGCGGAGAACAGGACCACGTAGAAGCCGACGTGTCCCCAGACCATGACGGCGCTGATGCACCAGAGCGCGAGGCTCTTCTCTCCGAGCCAGGAATTCTGCAGCCCGTCGAGGCCGACGGCTCCCAGGAAGGAGTTCAGCATTCCGTCGTCGGGGTCGGGGTTGTAGATGTTGAACCAGATGACCGCGATGATGGTGACGGAGATGACCTGCGGGAAGAAGAAGACGAATTTGTACATCTTCGATCCGCCGACGCCGGTGATGACTTCGTTCTTCCGGCGTTTGCCGCCGACGTTCAGCATGAAGGCGAAGAAGAGGCCGAGGCCGAGTGTGACCACCGGGACGAGCGCCAGCATGTAGACGTTGTGGCGCAGCGCGTTCCAGAAGTCGCTGCTCTCCCAGAGCCGCTGGAAGTTCTCCAGGCCGATGAATTCGGCGGTTCCCACCAGGCCGGACCAGTTCGTCATGGAGATCTGGAAGGCCTGGACGAACGGCGAGATGACGAAGATCGCATAAACGATCAGAGGCAGGGCCAGGAAGCCCACGATGAATCGGTATTTGCCGTGTTGCACTGTTGCTTCCCGGCCCTTCCCTCGAAAGCCGAACTGATCGGTCAGGCGCTGCGCTTGAACTTGGTCACCGAGTCGTCCTTGGCGACCTTGTCGGCCTCCGCCTGGGTCTTCTTGATCCAGTCGGCGGCCTTCAGCTCGCCGGTGAGCAGCTGCCCCGTGAGGCCGCCGATCTTCTCATCGGTCAGCGCCGGGTACCACTCCTGCAGCTGGAGGCTGATCAGGTTGTCGCCGGCCTCCTTGAAGACCTTGCTGGCCGAGGCCAGGCCCGGGGAGAGGCTCATGCCCTCGGTGGCGTCCATGACGCAGGTCAGGGACTTGACCTTGGTGGCGAAGTTCTGCGCGTGCTTCTTGGAGAGCATGATGCGCAGCAGCTCCATGCCGCCGGCCGGGTTCTTGCCCTTGGAGGCGACGATGTACGGCTCGCTCGGCTCGCCGCGCAGGGTGCCGTGCGGCATCTTGTCGCCGGTGCCGTCGAACAGCGCGCCGACCGCCATGCCGAAGTCCTTCGGCGTGGTGGGGGCGGACTCGTTCTCGACCCAGGAGCCGTTCGGGAGGAAGACGGCCTTGCCCTTGTTCCAGGCGGTCTGCGACTGGATGTGGGTCAGGCCCTGGCTGCCCTCGAGGAAGTACTTCTTGGCCGCGAGCTCCTCGTAGTGCTCGACGACCTCCTTGACCGCGTCGTTGGAGGTCCAGGCGTTCGGCTCCAGGTTGTCGATCTCGATCCACTTCTCCATGCCGCCGATCTTGGCGATCTGGGCGAAGAGGTTGAAGTGGACGTAGTACGGATACTTGCCCGGGTACGTCCAGGGGGCGATGCCGGCCTTCTTGATCTCGCCGCAGAGCGTGACCATCTCGTCGAGGGACTTGGGGTAGGCCCAGCCCTTGTCGTCGAGCAGCTTCTGGGAGTACCAGGTGCCGTAGATGGTGAAGGCGTAGTAGAGCACGTCGAACTTGTCGCCGTGCTTGCCCTTCTCGATGGTGCTCGGGTGGATGGTGTCCCTGACCTTCTTGGCCGGGTCGTCCATCGAGGCGGCGTCCAGCAGCACGGTCAGGTCCTGGAGCTGGCCCTGGGTGGAGAGCTGGTTCATGTTGAGGTGGTCGGCGCCGGAGTTGTCGATGACGTCCGGCGGGTTGCCGCCCGCGAAGCGCGGGGTGAGCTTGGGGCCGACCTGCTGGGTGCCGGTGTGCTTGATCTCGGCGCCGTAGGTGGCCTTGTAGTCGGCCTCCGCGTCCTTGGCGTACTGGTCGCCGAGACCGCCCTTGAAGATGAAGGCCTCGAGCGGGGCGCCCTGCTTCACACCGAGCGGGTTCTTCTCGGACTTCTCGCCCCCGGGGGCCTTGGTCTCCTTGTCGGTGCCGCCACCGCCGGTGGCGCAGGCGGACAGGAAGCTCATCGTCGGAATCGTGAGCAGGCCGAGCGCGGCCGAACGCTTGATCAGGTTGCGACGGCCGACGCCCTCGTTGTGGGCGGAGGTGGATCCCATGCTCAAGTCCTCGCCTTCTCCAGGACTCAGGCGGTGTACCGGTCGCCCGTCCTTCTCGCCTCAGGCGAAGGGCCCCGCCACCGCGGTCAGTTGCTGTGTTTTCCCGAAGGGAAACTCAGTGAAGCTCGGATCGTGCGGCTGACAGCGGGAACGGAGTAGCTGCCGCCGGCGGTCGCGTGCTCCGCACGTGTCCGCCGCCCCCGTCCCCCCTGGTCCGCTGCCGTACGAAACGGCTGTGCGGACGCCGACAGGTATAGTCCACTTCCCGCCGAGTGAGCAAGATCAAATGCAAGGTTGGACGCCCATCTTTCCCGAGTTGAGACCTCGCGGACACATGGGACCCGAAAACACCCTTACGACCGCAGCATTCTTAACGGATCGTCCGATTCCGACCGGCACGTCCCGCCAACACCCTTGACACCGTAGGACACTTGCCTCCCTACTGGAGCCTGCGCCTCGCGCCTGACAACGTTGTCCAAACGCGACTTCCTCTGGAGGAAGACCCGGGATGCAGCCCAGAAACAGACCCCGGCCCAGAAAGATCAATCCGGTCACCCTCGTGGTGACCGCTTCCATGCTGGTGTTGACGGCTCCTTCCGCCGCCATCGCCCTGCCCTCGGAACCCGGGCAATCCACCTCCCCGGGCCGGGAATTCAGATCGTCCTTCGAATCGGACGAAGCCCAGCCGGACTGGCGTAATACCGTTGAAGTGGGCACCGACGGAAAGAAGCGGTCATCGGGTGTCGACGGCGGCTTCTCCAGCGGAATACCGGGCAATGTCACCGACAAGGTGATCGAGCTGCGGGCCAGCGCCGAGAACACCGGCGGCGGCGAGACCAAGGAGAATCTGGTCGACCTGCTGCCGAGCAGCAAGTGGCTGGCGTTCGAGCCGACCGCCTGGATCGAGTTCGACACGGAAGAGCCGGTCAAGGTCTCCACCTACGCCCTGACGTCCGCCAACGACTTCGCCGCGCGCGACCCCAGGGACTGGACGCTGAAGGGGTCCGCCGACGGGGAGAACTGGACGGTCCTGGACAGCCGTTCCGGTGAGACGTTCGCCGAGCGCTTCCAGACCAGGACCTTCGACATCGGCGCCCCCTCCGAGGTGACGGCCTACGCCCACTACCGCCTGGAGATCACCAAGAACAACGGCGCGTCCGACATCACCCAGCTGGCGGACGTGCAGTTCTCCAACGGCGACACCAGCGCCCCCGTCCCCGACGACATGCGCAGCCAGGTCGACCGCGGCCCCAGCGGCTCCCCCACCGCGAAGGCCGGCGCCGGCTTCACCGGCAAGCGCGCCCTGAAGTACGCCGGCACCCACAAGCCGGACGGCAGGGCCTACTCGTACAACAAGGTCTTCGACGTCGATGTCGCCGTGCGCCGTGACACCGAGCTGTCGTACAAGGTCTTCCCCGCCATGGCGGAGACGGACCTGAACTACCCCGCCACGAACGTGTCGGTGGATCTCGCCTTCACCGACGGCACCTACCTGAGCGATCTGGGCGCCACGGACTCGCACGGCGGGCTCCTCACGCCCGCGGGCCAGGGCGCCGCGAAGCGCCTGTACGTCAACCAGTGGAACGCCGTCGCCTCCGGCATCGGCACCGTCGCGGCCGGCAAGACCGTGGACCGGATCCTGGTGGCCTACGACTCCCCCAAGGGCCCGGCGAAGTTCCAGGGCTGGATCGACGACGTGGCCCTCGCGCCCAAGGCGCCTACGAGGCGGCTCGAGCATCTCTCGGACTACGCCTCCACCACCCGCGGCACCAACTCCAGCGGCTCCTTCTCCCGGGGCAACACCTTCCCCGCCACCGCCGTCCCCCACGGCTTCAACTTCTGGACCCCGGTCACCAACTCGGAGTCGAAGAGCTGGCTGTACGAGTACGCCCGCGGCAACAACGCGGACAACCTGCCCACCGTCCAGGCCTTCAGCACCAGCCACGAGCCCAGCCCCTGGATGGGCGACCGGCAGACCTTCCAGGTGATGCCGTCGGCGGCCGAGGGCGCCCCGGACACCTCGCGCACGGCCAGGGCTCTGCCCTTCCGGCACGAGAAGGAGACCGCAAGGCCGCACTACTACGGTGTCACCTTCGAGAACGGCCTCAAGGCCGAGATGGCGCCGACCGACCACGCGGCGATGATGCGCTTCACCTACCCCGGTGACGACGCGAGCGTCATATTCGACAACGTCACCAAGGAGGGCGGCCTCACCCTCGACGCCGCGAACCGCTCCTTCACCGGCTTCTCGGACGTCAAGAGCGGCCTCTCCACGGGCGCCACCCGGCTGTTCGTGTACGGCGTCTTCGACGCGCCGGTCACCGACTCGGCCTCCGAGGGCGTCACCGGCCGGCTCCGCTTCGACGCCGGCGACGACCGCACCGTCAACCTGCGGATCGCGACCTCGCTGATCAGTGTGGACCAGGCGAAGAAGAACCTCGCCGACGAGATCCCGGCCGGTACCCGGTTCGAGCGGGTGAAGGACCGGGCGCAGGACGCCTGGGACGACATCCTCGGCAAGGTCGAGGTCGAGGGCGCCACCCACGACCAGCTGGTCACGCTCTACTCCAGCCTGTACCGGCTCTACCTCTACCCGAACTCGGGCTTCGAGAACACCGGCACCAAGAAGCGCCCGGAGTACCGGTACGCGAGCCCGTTCTCGCCGATGACCGGCCCCGACACCCCGACCCGCACCGGCGCGAAGATCGTCGACGGGAAGGTCTACGTCAACAACGGCTTCTGGGACACCTACCGCACGACCTGGCCGGCCTACTCCTTCCTCACCCCGAAGAAGGCGGGAGAGCTGGTCGACGGCTTCGTCCAGCAGTACAAGGACGGCGGCTGGATCTCCCGCTGGTCCTCCCCCGGCTACGCGGACCTGATGACCGGCACCAGCTCCGACGTGGCGTTCGCCGACGCGTACGTCAAGGGTGTCGACTTCGACGCCGAGGCCGCATACGAGGCGGCGCTGAAGAACGCGACCGTCGTCCCGCCGGCCTCCGGCGTGGGCCGCAAGGGCATGGAGACCTCGCCGTTCCTCGGCTACGCCTCCACCTCCACCCACGAGGGCCTGTCCTGGTCGCTGGAGGGCTACCTCAACGACTACGGCATCGCCGAGATGGGCGAGGCCCTCTACAAGAAGACGAAGAAGGCCCGCTACAAGGAGGAGTCGGAGTACTTCCGGAACCGGGCCCGCAACTACGTCACCCTCTTCGACTCCGAGGCCGGCTTCTTCCAGGGCCGGAACCTGAAGGGCGACTGGCGGGTGGAGAGCTCCAAGTACGACCCGCGCGTGTGGGGCTACGACTACACGGAGACCAACGGCTGGGGCTACGCCTTCACCGCTCCGCAGGACTCGCGCGGCCTGGCGAACCTGTACGGCGGCCGCTCGGGCCTCGGTGAGAAGCTCGACACCTACTTCGCCACGCCGGAGACGGCGTCGCCCGAGTTCGTCGGGTCGTACGGTTCCGTCATCCACGAGATGACCGAGGCGCGCGATGTGCGGATGGGCATGTACGGCCACTCCAACCAGGTCGCCCACCACGCCACGTACATGTACAACGCGGCCTCCCAGCCGTGGAAGACCCAGGAGAAGGTGCGTGAGGTCCTCTCCCGCCTCTACACCGGCAGCGAGATCGGGCAGGGCTACCACGGTGACGAGGACAACGGCGAGCAGTCGGCCTGGTACCTCTTCTCCGCGCTCGGCTTCTACCCGCTGGTGATGGGATCCGGGGAGTACGCCATCGGTTCGCCGCTGTTCACCAAGGCGACCGTGCACCTGGAGAACGGCCGCGAACTGGTCGTGAAGGCCCCGAAGAACAGCGCGAAGAACATCTACGTGCAGGGCCTGAAGGTCAACGGCAAGAAGTGGAACTCCACGGCCCTGCCGCACGAGGCGATCGCCGAGGGCGGCGAGATCGAGTTCGCGATGGGCCCGAAGCCGTCCGCGTGGGGAACCGGGAAGGACGCGGCGCCCGTCTCCATCACGCAGGACGACGACAAGCCCGCGCCGCGGCACGACATGATCCCGGCCGGCGGCCCGCTGTTCGACAACACCTCGGCGACCACGTCCGCGTTCACCTCGGTGGACCTCCCGGTGACGTCCGGGACCCGCGCGGTGCAGTACACGCTCACCTCCGCGGCGAAGGACAAGGCGCCGACGGGCTGGGTGCTGCAGGGTTCGGCCGACGGGCAGTCGTGGACGGATCTCGACGAGCGGTCGGGCGAGTCCTTCGGCTGGGACAGGCAGACCCGCGTCTTCGGCGTGGCCGAACCGGGCTCGTACGAGCACTACCGACTGGTCGCCGACAGCGAGGTGACGCTCGCGGAGGTGGAACTCCTCGAGTGACGAATCGGGGCAAATCCTTGTACCCAAGTCGACTCAGATGCAATCGAGTTGACATGTAAAGATCGTGTGCAACGATCCTGTGGATACAGTGACCTGCCGTGCCTCTTGAGGCGCGGCAGGTCATGACCACTTCGATCGGGGAGCAACTACGTGGCCAAATTCTCTGGCCTCAAGAGCACGGGGCTCGTCTCCCGCGCCACCGTTGCGGCGATAACCGCCGCCCTCGTCGGCACGACCACCAGCGCGGTGGCGGCCGACGGCCCGCAGGACGCTGCCAAGGCGGCGACCGGCATCCAGCAGTCCGCGCCGGAGGCCGGGGCCTTCGGCGCCCAGGCCGCGGCCGACGCCCCCGTCAATGCGCTGTACGGCATCGACGGCGGCGGCGACATGTACGGCTACCCGCCGAACGGCGCGGGCGGTCTCGAGAGCCGGGAGCTCGTCGGCTACGGCTGGCAGGCCAGCAAGCACATCACCCAGGCCGACCGTGACGCCGACGGCAGCGCCGACGGCATCTGGGACATCACCAACGGTCAGATGCACTGGACCGAGTTCGGCTCGGACCCGGTTCTCCTGGGCAGCGGCTGGGGCATCTACAACAAGATGCTCTCGCCGAGCAACCTCGGCGGCGCCGCGGCCGACGACGTGATCGCGCGGGACAGCTCCGGCGTCCTGTGGATCTACCTCGGCTACGGCGACGGCAAGCTCACCAGCCGCACCAAGGTCGGCTCCGGCTGGGGCATCTACAACCAGATCACCGGCAAGGGCGACCTGACCGGTGACGGCAGGGCCGACATCGTCGCGCGCGACGGCTCGGGCGTGCTGTGGCTCTACAAGGGCACGGGCAACTACAAGGCGCCCTTCCAGGCCCGCACCAAGATCGGCGCCGGCTGGAACATGTTCAACAACATCGTTTCCGTCGGCGACATCGATCTGGACGGCCTCACCGACCTGATCGCCCGCGACACCACGGGCAAGCTGTACCGCTACTCGGGCACCGGCAGCGCCGCTGCCCCGTACCAGGGGCGCGTCACGATCGGCACCGCCGGGTGGAACACCTACCGCCTGCTGTTCTGATCCGCGGCGACACGCCACAGCACAACCGGGCCGCGCCCCTCTCGGGG
>NZ_JBSGZJ010000296.1:0-9195 GCF_053610925.1 Streptomyces sp. NPDC054847
GCACCAGGGCCCCTCGACGCGTTCTCAGGAAGAAGAGGTGCAGATGGCAGCGGATAATGCGCTCGGTGGCCGACTCGACGACGATGACTACCCCGCCTACACGATGGGACGGGCCGCCGAGATGCTGGGCACCACGCCCGGCTTCCTTCGCGCGATCGGTGAAGCGCGGCTGATCACCCCGCTGCGCTCCGAGGGCGGTCACCGGCGCTACTCGCGGTACCAACTGCGGATCGCGGCCCGCGCGCGTGAACTCGTCGACCAGGGCACCCCGGTCGAAGCCGCCTGCCGCATCGTCATCCTCGAGGACCAGCTCGAAGAAGCGCGGCGCATCAATGCCGAGATCCGGCGTTCCGCCGGGCAGCCTGTCGAAAGCTCCGGAGAGGTCTCCGGCTGAGCCCACCGCTCATGAGCACCTTGCTCCGGCCGCAGTGTGCGACGGGCGGGCAGCGGCGTCCGCCCGACGGGCACCGCCGACCGGCCCGACACGCGCCGTGCCGCCCCCTCACTCGGGCAAGATCCGCTGGGGCCCGCCCTCCGAACCCGCTCTGGTCCGAGCGGCCCCCGTGCCGTCCGCGGTGGCCGGCCTCCAGGCCCGTCCCCGGTCCGGGCGGCCCCGTCCCGTTGCGACCGCGGTGGCCGCAACCCGAGCCGCCCTGGTCCGAGCGATCCCGCCGGCGCGACCGCGGTGGCCGCACTCCGAGCCGCCCTGGTGCGAGCGGCCCCGCGCCGACCGCGGTGGCCGGTCTCCGGATCCCGCCCCGCCCCGTGCCCTCCGCGGTGCCCGGCTCCGGAACCCGCCGCGGTCGGAGCGGACCCTCGCGCCGTACGACCCTGGCGGCGCGGCCCGGGCGATCAGGCCGCGGGGGCGTTCGGGAGTAGTGCCAGGAGCTGCTTCGTGTGGCCGGGGAGTTCCACTTCCGTCAGGCCCGTGAGGAGGTCCTTCAGTGGCACGGGCTGATCGACCAGGACCTTGTCGTTGGACAGCAGCCGTGTGGGCACCGGTGTGGCGAGTTCGGCCTCGCTCAGCGCGGGTCCGCCGAGCGCGCAGAGGGCCTCTCCCTGGCGGCGGATGCGGTCCCGGAGCCCGGCGTTGCCGCCGGCGAGCGCGATGACGCGGTCGATGGTCCAGGTGTCGAGAGCGATGCGGTTGTCGTACGTCGTGTTGGTCCCCGAAGCGACACACGAGGCGGCGGCGAGCGTGGCGGCGGTGACGAGAGAGACGTGCGCCAGGATCTGGTCGGCGTTCCACTCGCCGGCCGGCGGGGCGGCGACGGCGTCGCCGGACCCGGCGACCGTGGCGGCGGCATCGAGCAGCGCGCCGTAGGCGTCACCGAGCGGGCTGGTGTCCATCATGTCTTCTTCTTTCTGCGGTCGTGCGCGGAGTGAAGAGGAGCCGAGGGCCGCGGCTACATGTCCCAGGGCGCCTGTGGGAGGACCTCACCCGTCTCGAGCAGGGACTTGAGGTTCGCGAGCACGGCCGGCCACCCCTGTGAGATCCCCTCGAACATCTCCCGGTCGGGGAGGTTCTCGTGGGTCACCGTGAGGCGGACGATGTCCTGGTGCGGTTCGACGAGGAACGTGACGACGGAGCCGCCGCCCGGCGACGCCGTCCCCTTGGGGTCCTCGAAGGTGACGACCAGACGCTTCGGAGGCTCGGCCTCGATGACCCGGCCGATGATGTCGACCGTGTCCGAGCCGTCGGCGCGCCGGTGCTCCCACGTCGACCCGGGCTGCCAGTCGGAGACGTTGGCGTGTCCCCAGTAGCGCGCGGTCAGGTCCGCGTCCGTCAGGGCCTTCCACACCTGCTCCGCGCTCGCGCGGATGTAGGTCACGTAGACGTAGGTCGGCACGGACTGTCGTGCGTCGGTCATGGCGTACTCCTCTGCCTGATGCTTGATGGCGCTGATCGCTTGCAGCCGGGGCCTGTCGAACTCCGAGATCCAGCGCTCCTCGATCTCGTGGATCGGTCCCGGATCGAGGTAGTGCAGCCGTTCCCGTCCGCGCCGTACGACGGTGACGAGGCCGGCCCGCACCAGGACGTCGAGATGCTGCGTCGCCGACTGGCGGGCCATGGCGAGGTGCTCGCACAGCTCCTGGAGCGTTTGGCCGTTGTGTTCGCGCAGGCGGTCGAGAAGGAGCCGCCGGGTGGGGTCGGCCAGCGCCTTGAAGACCCGGTTCATCGCTGTCGCCTCGTCGCTCACTTCTCGATTATGCAGGCATCTGCCTGCATAACACCAGCGGCGCGCCGGTCCGCCGGTCGCAGGGAGACAAACCGGACCGGTGGGGTGCGTCGTCGGAGCGGCGGCTACCGTGCGGTGGGGGTCAACCGTGCGCCCTTCCGTTCCGGTCCGTCCTGTAGGGGGATCCATGACCACGACAACCGGCGGCACCGAGCCGCGACTGCGCCTGCCCTTCGATCTCGCCGGCCTGGAAGCGTCGCCCATCAGGACCGAGCGGCTGATACTGCGGCCGATCCGCCCGCAGGACGCCGACGACATCCACGCCTATCAGCGACTGCCCGAGGTCGTGGCTCATCTGCCCTGGCCGTTGCGCGACCGGGAAGCCAGCGGCGAGCACACCGAACTGCGTGCGAAGCAGCGCACGTTGGCCGCCGACGGTGAAGCGGTCGCCCTCGCCGTCGTGCTGCCCGGGGAGCCGGGTCTCGGCGGCGGGCGGGACGAACGGGTCATCGGCGACCTCACCTTCATCCTCACCAGCGCCGCCCATGCCCAGGTCGCGGTCGGGTGGGTCCTGCACCCCGGGTTCCAGGGCCGGGGGTACGCCCGCGAGGCGGCCACGGCCCTGCTCGACCTCGCCACCGGACTGGGCGCCCACCGGATCGCCGCGACGGTGGACGCGGCCAACGAGCCCTCCCTGGCCCTCTGCGCGCGACTCGGCATGCGCAGGGAGGCGATGTTCCGGCAGGACCGCCACGGCGACACCGGCTGGCGCGACACCGTGATCTACGCCCTCACGCGTGACGAATGGCTCGCCGGGAGGACGGCCTCGGCCCACTGAGGGGCGGGCGACCGGAGCGCGGCGCGGAGCGTGTGCGGCTTACGGGCCGAGGAGTTCGGAGTACCGCTCGACCAACTGCTGCTCCGCGTCGTCGAGATACGCCGCGAGCAGCAGTTCGGCCTTGGCGCGGTCAGCCGCCTTGAGGGCGGAGAGGATCTCGCGGTTGCGCTCCAGGTACGGCTCGTGGAAGCCGCGGGGATTGTCCATCGCGTGGAAGACCAGGCGCAGTTCGGCGAGGATGCCGCGCATCAGCTCGTCGAGGCGCCTGCTGCGGGCGAGGGCCACGACGGCGTGGTGGAAGTGGATGTTGGCGGTGCCGAGGTCGCGCCACGCGCCTTCCTTCGCGGCCTTCTCGCCCTCGGCGACCGCCGCCTCCGCGTGGCTCAGGTCGTAGGGCGGGGCATCGAGTCCGCGGACCGCCGCGCACTCGATGAGTCTGCGCACCTGGTAGATGTCGGTGACGTCCTGCACGGTCAGCATGCGCACGAAGACACCGCGGTTGAGCTCGTGGACCAGCAGCCGTTCGTGCGTGAGCAGGCGGAACGCCTCGCGCAAGGTGTTGCGGGAGATGCCCAGGGCGCCGCCGATGGCGTCCTCCGACAGCTTGCTCCCCGGCGGCAGGTACCCCTCGGAGATGCGTGTGCGCAGGATGTCCGCGACCCGTTCGGCGGTGCTGGAGCGTCCGAGCAGGGCGCGGTCGCCGACGAGCACGGCGGGGTCGACCTCGGCTGTCATGTGTCCGTCCTTCTCCCGCGGCCGGCGGTCGTCCGACGGTTTCCGGGACCGCGCCGGCCGGTCCGGGTCAGTCAACCGGAAATCATTGAACGAAACAACAGAGACCTTGTCGGATCGTTCAACGATTTTCTATGTTGTGTGATGTGATCGTGAACGCGGCTGACCGGACCGCCGCGTGGGCACCCGGAGCAGCGCGGGGGGTACCTCCTGACCGACGGACCGTTCCAAGGAGACGCAGCGGTGACAGAGCTCGTGATCGACCTCAACGCGGACCTCGGGGAGGGCTTCGGGCGATGGACCCTCACCGATGACGAGGCCCTGCTGTCTCTCGTCACCAGCGCGAACGTCGCCTGCGGCTTCCACGCGGGCGATCCCGGCACCATGCGCCGCGTCTGCGACACGGCCGCCGAGCGCGGTGTACGGATCGGCGCCCAGGTCTCCTACCGGGACCTCGCCGGCTTCGGCCGCCGGGCCATGGACGTGCCGGCGGACGAGCTCGCCGACGAAGTCACGTACCAGATCGGCGCCCTCCAGGTGTTCGCCCGCGCCGCCGGAGCGGCGGTGAGCTACGTGAAGCCGCACGGAGCGCTCTACAACCGGGTGGTGGCCGACCATGAGCAGGCGGCCGCCGTGGCCGCCGGCGCCCGGCTCGCCGACCCGGGGCTCGTGGTGCTGTGCCTGCCCGACTCCGCCATGCACGCGCAGGCGGCACGGGTCGGCCTCCCCGTCGCGGAAGAGGCGTTCGCCGACCGTGCCTACACGGCCACCGGGACGCTCGTCCCCAGAAGCACCCCCGGTGCCGTGATCACCGATCCGACGGAGGTCGCCCGCAGGGCGGTCGAGCTCGCACGGGACGGCCGCGTCACCGCGCTGACCGGCGAACCCGTGGCGGTACGGGCACGCTCTTTGTGCCTGCACGGAGACACCCCCGGAGCGGTCGCGGCGGCCGGACAGGTGCGCGCGGCGCTCGACGCGGCCGGGGTGAGGGTGGAGGCGTTCGTATGAGGCTGAGACCGGTCGGGGAGGACTCCCTCCTCGTGGACCTGGACACGCCGGAAGAGGCACAGGCCTGGCACGCCCGCATCCTCGACCAGTGCGGCCGGGGAACCCCGGCGCCGGTCCGCGACATCGTGCCCGGGGACCGGACCGTTCTCCTCTACGGCGTCGCCGACGTCCACGCCATGGAGGCCGAACTGCGCCAGTGGTCCGTCCCCCTGTCGGCGGCCGGCGGCGGTCCTCTGGTGGAGCTCCCGGTGCGTTACGACGGGGCCGATCTCGGCGCCGTCGCCGCCCTGTGGGGAGTCACCGAGGACGAGGTGGCGCGGATCCACAGCGGTACGGAACACCGGGTGGCGTTCTGCGGTTTCGCCCCGGGTTTCGCCTACATGCTCGGCCTCGGCGAGCGGTACCACGTGCCGCGCCGTCCCGCGCCCCGCACCTCGGTGCCCGCGGGCTCGGTGGCGCTCGCAGGCCCCTACACCGGCGTGTATCCGCGGGCCTCCCCTGGCGGCTGGCAGCTGATCGGGACGACCGGGGTGCGCCTGTGGGACCTCGGACGCGAACCCGCGGCACTGCTGACACCCGGCACGCGCGTGCGCTTCGTCGCCGAGGAAGCCGCGCCGGCAGCCGCTGTGGCGACGAGAAGGCGCACGGCATGAGCGGCGGCACGCTGGACGTCGTACGGGCCGGTGCCCTCACCACCGTCCAGGACCTCGGCCGGACCGGTCACGCCGGGCTCGGCGTACCGCGTGCCGGGGCCCTCGACCTGCCCGCGCACCGGCTCGCCAACCGACTGGTGGGCAACCCCGCCGACGCGGCGACGCTGGAGACCACGCTGACCGGCGTCGCGGTGCGGACCGACCGCTCGGTGGTGGTCGCCGTGACGGGGGCCCCGGCGCCGGTGCGGGTGAACGGCCGGCCGGCGGCGTGGGGAACCGCCGTGCGCCTGCCCGCCGGCGCCGTACTCGACGTGGGCACGCCGACCAGTGGCCTGCGCAGCTATGTCGCCGTCGGCGGAGGCATCGCGGTCGACCCCGTCCTCGGCAGCCGGTCCACCGATCTGCTCTCCGGACTGGGTCCGGACCCGCTCAAGGACGGGGAGACGCTGCCCCTCGGTGAGGCGGCGGGCCCACCGGTGCATGCCGACACGCTGCTGTGGCCGGCGCCGCCGGAGGAACTGGTGCTGCCCGTACTGCTCGGGCCGCGCGACGACTGGTTCACCGCGGCCGCGGTGAACACCCTCGCCACGGGCCAGTACGAGATCTCCCAGCACAGCAACCGCATCGCCCTGCGGCTGGACGGCCCGCCGCTGGAGCGGGCCGTGCACCGTGAAATGCCGAGCGAAGGCATGGTGGTCGGCGCGGTGCAGGTGCCGCCGGACGGCCGACCCGTCGTCTTCCTCGCCGACTGCCCCACCACCGGTGGCTATCCCGTGATCGGAGTCGTCCCCGAGAGCCGGCTGTCCCCGGCCGCGCAGGCCGTGCCGGGGCTGATGGTCCGCTTCGTACCGCGGCGCCACCGTCGCTGAGAAGGCCCACCGACGACAGCGGTCAAGTGAGCGCCTCGGAGCCGGACGTGAACCGGCGCGGCGCGCTCGCTGCGGAGTCAGGTCCGGGCGGCGTACGAGACGAAGCTCGTCCACGACGCGGGTGACACGGCGAGTCGAGGGCTCTGCTCGACCTTGGAGTCCCGGACGTGGACGGTCTCCGGAGTGGTCGCCACCTCTACGCAACTGTCGCCGGAGCTGCCGCTGTAACTGCTCTTGAACCAGGCCAGTTCTGTGGTGCTCATGCCGCTCCTCGCATCTGCCGCAGCAGGCTCAGGGACTCCTCCAAGGAGTGAGCCTGTGACCGCATCCTGGCATACCGCATCTGGAGCATGCTGACCACTCTGGGGTCGGAGATGAGCTGTCCGCTCTCCTGCCCCTCGCAGTAGCCGTACCACTTGTTGTCGGGCGTCTCCAGGAGCTGCATCGGACCGTCGACACCGGCGTGGGTCACTCGTTTCTGCGGCATGACCTGGACCTCGATGTTCCGAAGCGCCGCGAGTTCGAGGACGTGGTGGAGAAGTTCCGGGCTCGCTCCCACGCCGCGCTGGAGCACATGTTCCTCGACGATGAAGCTGAACGCGGTGTTCGGCCGTTCCCGAAGTAATCTCTGACGCTCCGTCCGCGCGGAAAGCATGGCCTCGATCTGCTCGTCGCCGAGTGGCGGCAGGCGCTCCGAGAACAGCGTGCGCGCGTACGCCTCCGTCTGCAGCAGGCCGGGGATCAAACGGCACTCGTACGTATAGAGGTTGACCGACTCCGCCTCCAGTTGTGCCCACTGCCGGAACCAGCTCGCCAGCCCCGGCCGCCGCGACAGATGCCGTGCCGCGCCCCGCAGCGCGCCGAAGGCGTCGAGCACCTCCTCCGCCCGGTCGACGAATGCCGCCGGAGGGAACCGGCGGCCCTGTTCGATGGAGGCGACGGTCGGCACCGAGTACCGCACCTGTGGGGCGAACTGCTCCTGCGTCAGCCGCGCACGCTTCCGGAACGCCTTGACGACCTCGCCGAACGCCTTGAGGCTGTCCGAACTCTCCGGCTCGGCGGCGCCCGTGGCGCCGTTCGTGTCCCCGGGCGGGCCACTGCCCGGTCGGCAACCGGCGCTGCCCGCCCGGCTGTTGTCTTCGTCCCCGCTGGTCTCGCACGCCGCCATCCCGGCCACCTTCCACGTACCGTGTCGCAACCGGCCCATGGTCAGGCTTCATGACCTGTTTCGTCCACCGTGCGTACCCGTACGCTGACTCTGCGTACGGGTTCGGCCTCGGGGACATCGGTACAGCGGTGATCGGTGCTTCCGGCCGGCCGCGCGGAGGAAGTCGGCGGCCTTGCCCGGCATGTCGTTTGCCGACAGGCGGGCGGGCCGCGGCCGTTGAGCGGCGGCGGGCCGCCGCGATTCTACGGTCGGTGCGAGGTGGCGGTGAGGAAGTCCAGGACCAGCGGGCCGGCGTGAGTGCGGGCTTCCTCGAAGTAGGCGTGGCGGGTGTCGGGGATCAGGTGGAGCCGGGCACCGGGGATGCGGTCGGCGAGCAGGGGTGCGTTGGCGGTGGGGTTGAGCAGGTCGTCGGTTCCATGGAGGACCAGGGTGGGTGCGCTGATGCTGGACAGGAGGTTCCAGGCGTTGTGCCGGTTGCTGGCTGCGAGGTGGCGGCGCCGGGAATGGGCAGGCATGAGGGGGTCGCCGAGGGTGTGGTGCGGGCCGGGGTGTTCGGCGAGCCAGCGGGGTGTGTACATGAGCTCCAGCAGGGCTTGCCGCGCGGCTCCGGGTTGAGACTGGGCCAGGGCCTGGCGGACGTCGTTGCCGCGTTCGATGCTGTGCGGGCCGCCGGGTGAGGTGCAGCCGAGGACCAGGGCGCTGACTCGGTGCGGGTGGCGGGCGGCGAGTTGCTGGGCTACACGGCCGCCCATGGACGTGCCGTAGACGTCGGCACGGTCGATGCCGAGGTCGTCGAGGACGGCGATGACGTCCTGGGCGAACAGTTCGGTGCTGTGAGGGGTGTCGGGCTTGTCGCTGTCGCCGGTGCCGCGGTAGTCGAGGGTGAGGGTGCTGCGGGCGGGGTGGAAGTCGGCGCGGACCGCGTCCCACCAGTGGTGGTTGTTGGCCTGGCCGGCCAGCAGGACGAGTGGCGCTCCGTTGCCTTGGAGCTGATAGGCGATGCGGGTCCCGTCAGGTGTCGTCGTGTACGTCATCGGCTGGTTTCCTCAACTTCGGTATGGGCGGGCACGGTACTCCGCCCGGGCTTTGAGCTGGTCGACGGCGGCCTCGATGTACCGGACCGGGGTTCCTGGGGCCGGCGCAGCTTGCGGCTGCGCCCCCCGGCGGAAGGTCTTCGGCGCGCAAATCGCTTGTGGGAGCGCTCCCGTGGCTGTTAGACATGCGCACCATGGACCTCGTTCCCTTCGTGCGCCGCTACCGTCCGTCCGACAGGGCGGCGCTGGCGGACATCTGCGTCAGAACGGCACACGAGGGCGGGGACTCCACGTCGCTCTATCCGGATCCCGGGCTGATGCCGACGCTGTTCGCCTTCCCCTATGTCGAGTTGCAGCCCGAGTTCGCGTTCGTGCTGGACGACGGCGCGGGGCAGGCCGTCGGCTACATCCTGGGCGCCGGTGACACCCCGCGCTTCGTGGAGCGGTTCCGCGCCGAATGGCTGCCGGTCGTGGCGGAGCGGTACCCCGAGCCGGCCGGAGAGCCGGCAACGCCCGTCGAGGAGATGCTGGTTCTCCTGCACCGGCCGGAGCGGATGGTGCTGCCGGAGCTGATGTCCTTCCCGGCGCACCTGCACATCGATCTGCTGCCGGAGTGGCAGCGACGCGGCTTCGGACGCGCCCTGATGCGGGCGCTGCTGGACGCCCTGGAGGCCGCGGGCGTGCCGGCCGTGCACCTCTGCATGGTGCGGGCG
>NZ_JBSGZJ010000297.1:0-9079 GCF_053610925.1 Streptomyces sp. NPDC054847
GCGCGGGGGTGCGGTGGGGGTCCCCCCACGCCGCCAGGCGTAGGGGAGGAGCCCCCGAAACACCGCGCGGAGCGCGGTGACGGGTCCGGGCGGAGCCCGGTTGCGGGAAGGGGCGGGTAGGGGAAACGGCCCCGCGCAGCGCCCCCCAGCGGCCCCGCCCCTACTCGCAGGTGATGCGTGACTCCGCCCAGTCCGCCAGCGCCACCTGGTCCCGTGCGGTCTCCGGTTCCGCCACCAGGCGGATGGTGCTGCGGCCGGTGATGGGCACGTGGACCGGGACCGCCGGTTCGCCGCTGCGGACGACGGGGGAGCTCCACAGCCGCGTCCCGTCCCCGTACACCGAGAAGCGCACCGCGCCCATGCCCAGGCCGCGCGTCAGGTCGTCGATGCCGACGAATGCTTCGTACGTGGTGCACCGGCGGTTGAGGTCGATGGTGATGGACGACTTGGCGTGCGTGGTCGCCCCGTGCGCGTACTGCGTGCCGCCGATGGACATGGACGAGCGTTGCCAGAGCCAGCTGCTCTCGCCGAGCCGGACCTCCGGGCGCGTGTGGTCGCCGAAGGTCCCGTAGTCGAGGCGGTTCACCTGGTAGACCTCCGGCGCGGGCGGCGGAGGCGTGGGTGTGGGAGTGGGTGTGGGCGACTGCGTGGGTGTGGGCGTCGGGGAAGGCGGCGGCTCCGGCGTGGGGCTCGGCTTCGGCGGCGTGGGCTTCGGGGGTGCCGGCTCGGGCTCCGACGCCGCCACGGCTTCGACGACCGGCGGCGAATTCGGCACGGGCGGGGCCGGGGACTCCGGCTCGGGCGTGGGCGGCGGTACGACGGGCTGGGCGACCGGCGGCTTCGCCACAGGATCCGGGACCGGTTGCGGGTCACCGGAAAGCGCCCAGACCAGTCCGGCGGCCGCGACCGCGGCGACAGCGGCCGCGATGCCCACCTTCGCCGGGGCCCCGAGGCCTTCGGCCGCGGCACCGCCCGCGGCACCGCCGGCGGTGCTCCCGGTGGCGGCCGCCGCCGCTCCGGCTCCTGCGGCGCCCACGGCGCCGCCCGCCACGATGCCCGCGGCCTTGAGGGAGTACCCCGCAGCGAACCAGCCGATCACCGCGATCGGCAGCAGCGCCGGAATGCCCGCGTTGACATGCGCCAGTTCACCCGCGGCGAGCCGGCACTTGACGCACTCGTCCAGGTGCTTGCGAAGCCCGCGTTCCGCCCGCATGCGCAGACCGCCGCGGGCGTAGGCGCCCAGCCGGTCCGCGTAGCGCGCGCAGCCGCCGCCCGTGGTGAGCGCGGTGCTCACATGGGCCTGGAGGTAGGCCTGCTTGAGGCCTTCGCGGGCCCGGCTCGCGAGCACCGCGGTCGCGTTGGCGGTCAGCCCGAAGAGCGGTGCGACGTCGCTCGGCGACTCCTCCTCGACGGTGGTGTGCCACAGCACCGCCTGCCAGCGCTCCGGCAGTGACCGGAACGCCTGCATGGCGAGTGACCGTTCCGCCTCGTGCATCGCCCGTACGTCCGCGCCGAGGTCGAGGGTGTCCTCGTTCGACGCGTCGGCGCTGCGGGCCGCCTCCGTGGCGAAAGCCGCGAAGTCCTCGACCAGTTGCTCCCGCTTCGCGGTCTTCATCCAGTTCGCGGCGACGCGCCGGACCGTGGTGAGCAGGTAGGCCCGTACGGCCTGCTCGGGCCCGGCGCCGCCGCGCACCGCCTGCAGCGTCCGGGCGAACACCTCCGCAGTCAGGTCGTCGGCGGTGTCGGCGTCCCGGCAACAGGTGCGGGCATAGCGCCGGATGGCGTCCGCGTGGCGGCGGAACAGCTCCTCGTACGCGCTGTCGTCGCCGTCCCGCATGCGCAGAATCAATTCTGCGTCTGCCGGTGGCAGTTCGCGGGGCGGGGGCAGCACCGAGCCGTGGCTGCCGGCCTCCCGCTGCTGCGGCACCGCGTAGTGGTTCTGCGGATCCGCAGGTTCCGCGGAGAGCGCCCTGGACACGTCCGGCGCACTGTCCGTCGGCTGCCCCGCCGCGCCGGCCGGTCCCGCCCCGCCCGCGGAATCATCTCGGCCGCCCTGGCTGGGCACCGGGGAGGCGGACAGCCCGTCCGCCTCCGGCCCGGCCGCGCCGCTCAGCGACTCGTCCCGCCCGTCACCGCTCATCGCGGAAGCCCCCGTAAGCACCTACAGACCCGAACACCGGGCAAGCGTGCCACACAGCGGCCCTACGCCGAACCCCTCCGTACGGCAACCACCCGTCCGGGGAAACTTCCACGGATCCGGTTCCTCTGCCTCACTCGTAAGAGGCACACTGCGGCGGGCGTGCGGACACGGCGTGTTGACGTGCGGGCAGCGTTCACACCGCCCGGGGGCGCAGGCCCTCGAGCAGAATGTCCAGCAGCCGGGCCGAGGCAGCCTCCTGCTGTGCGGCGTCGGGCAGCGAGGGCGCGGCGGTGGCTATCACCAGCAGCACGTCCGCCACGGTCACATCACCCCGAAGCTCGCCCGCCGCACGGGCCCGCTCCACGAGCCGGCCCACCACCTCCAGCAGATCCGCCGCACCGCTGTCGTCGCTGTCGTCCAGCTCCTCAGCCGGCATCGGTCGTGGCGCCACCACACGCAGCCCGGGCTGTGCCACCGCCCGCTGCTGCGGCACCCGGGTGTCGTCCAGTGGCTCGGTGTCGGTGACGACGGTCGGCTCGTCACCGTCGACGCCCACCCGCAGCACTTGCGGCGGCAGCAGACGACCGGCGCCGGACGCCACCGACGTGCGCAGGAAACGCGCGAGAGCCGACCACGGCTCCTCCTCCTGCCCGAGCGCGGTGCGCGCCTGTTCGGTCAGTCGGGACGTCTCCTCCTCGGCTATCCGGCGCACCAGGACGTCCTTGCTGGGAAAGCGGCGGTACACCGTCCCCACGCCGACCCGCGCACGCCGGGCGACGTCCTCCATCGGCGCGCCGTAGCCAAGCTCGCCGAACACTTCGCGCGCCGCCCGCAACACGTGCTCGAGATTGCGCTGCGCGTCCACCCGCAGCGGCGCGGAGCGGCTGGTCCCGCCCGATCCCGCGCGCCCGCTCCCATTGCCGTCGGCCGCCGATGCCGGCGCGACGGCAGTCTGCCAATGCGAATCCTGAATATGCATGAGCGTTCCCCCGGTCATGTCGTCTCCCCCCGGAGACCTCCCCGCTGTCCGCCGGGCATGTCGTGACCCGACACCCCGACCGAGTACGAACATAGTTGAGCCCGAGTCAATTCAGAAGGGGGTACTTCCGCACGGAGCGCCCCCCGATCGGAGCAAGGGCCGGAAGGTTCCCTATTACGCCCCGGGACCCTGACCCACCCGCCATGTCTGACCTGCGTGGCTTCCTTTTTGCCCCGAGCTGGGCGCGGAGCCGCCGGAAGCCGTCTTCCGGTCACACAATTTGCCGGGCCTGTGGACAAACTCCCGAGGCCGTTGCCTCATGGGATGGTGAAGGCTGCAAACACCCGGGGCACGACCCCCGGCACCCCGCCGCGCGAACGCATTCTCGTCGTCGGCGGCGGTTACGTCGGGATGTACACCGCGCTGCGCCTCCAGCGGAAGCTGAAGCACGAGCTGGCGCGTGGCGAGATGGAAATCGTCGTGGTCACGCCCGACCCCTATATGACGTATCAGCCGTTCCTCCCGGAGGCCGCGGCCGGTTCCATCTCCCCACGCCATGTCGTGGTCCCCCTCCGCCGTGTTCTCGACAGATGCACCATCGTCATCGGCGAGGCCAAGGCCGTCGACCACGCGAAGCGCACGGCGACGGTCAGCACGCTCGCGACCGAGGAGGAGGGCGCCGGCGCCGTCGAGATCATCTATGACGAGCTGGTCATCGCGCCCGGGTCCATCTCCCGCACCCTTCCCGTCCCCGGCCTCGCCGACTTCGGCATCGGTTTCAAGACGGTCGAGGAGGCGATCGGCCTGCGCAACCACGTCATCGAACAGATGGACATCGCCTCGTCGACCCGGGACCCGGCCATCCGCGACGCCGCCCTGACCTTCGTCTTCGTCGGCGGCGGCTACGCGGGCGTCGAAGCCCTCGCCGAGCTCGAGGACATGGCCCGTTACACCTCCCGCTACTACTACAACATCAAGCCGGAGGACCTGAAGTGGATCCTCGTCGAGGCACAGGGGCGCATCCTCCCCGAGGTCGGCGAGCAGATGGGCAGGTACGCCGTACGTGAGCTGCGCGCCCGGAACATCGACGTACGCCTGGAGACGCGCCTCGACTCCTGCGAGGACCGTGTCGCCGTCCTGAGCGACGGCTCGCGCTTCCCCACCCGGACGCTCGTGTGGACGGCAGGCGTCAAACCCGCCCCGGTCCTCGCCGCCACCGACCTGCCCCTGAACGGGCGGGGGCGGCTCAAGTGCACCGCCCGTCTCTCCGTCGAAGGCGTCGACCACGCCTGGGCCGCCGGTGACGCCGCGGCCGTCCCGGACCTGACGTCCGACAAGCCCGAGGCCGAGTGCGCGCCCAACGCCCAGCACGCCGTACGCCAGACCAAGGTGCTCGTGGAGAACCTCGTGGCCTCGCTGCGCGGCGCGCCCATGCAGGACTACGCGCACAAATACGCGGGATCAGTCGCGTCCCTCGGCCTGCACAAGGGCGTCGCGCACGTCTACGGGCGCAAGCTGAAGGGCTATCCGGCCTGGCTGATGCACCGGGTCTACCACCTCAGCCGGGTGCCGACCTTCAACCGCAAGGCACGAGTGTTGGCCGAATGGACCCTCTCCGGGCTCTTCAAGCGTGAGATCGTCTCTCTCGGCTCGCTGGAACACCCGCGCGCCGAGTTCGCACTCGCGGCGGGAGGCGAACGACCGGCGAACGGCTCGAAGGAGCAGCCGTCCGCCGGCCAGAAGGAAGGGCCCCAGGAGCAGTCGGCCGACGGGTCACCCGACGGTCCCGCGGGGACCTGACGGCGGTTCGGCAACTCGGGAAAGACGACTGTCAGTCCGGTCGGCCACACTTGACGTGTGACCATAGGTGGGCTCACACCTGCACAGAGTGACCCTTGGCGACGATCCCATTGAGGCTAGAAAGTCAGTGAACTTCACGCGTTGGAGCGCCAGGCTCCCCGGTACGCAGCGCCGCGCCGCGGCGCGGGGAACCGACCGAGGGCTCTCCCCGGCGCAGCGGTCCGAGGGCTCCGTGCCCGCGGCCCGCGGCGAGTACGGTCACTCCGAGCCCCCGCCCGACGTCCCGGCGCTGGAAGACTTCTCCGTACCGGAGATGCTCGGCCGCCTGCCCGCCCTCGTCGCGCTCGTCTACGGCCCCGATCACCGCATCGCCTACGTGAACGACGCCTACGCCGCCGCCTTCGGGCCGCGGCAGGCCGGATCGCCTGCCGCCGACGTGTGCCCCGAGCTCACGGAGCTGGGCCTGCTGCCGCTGATGGACCAGGTGCTGTGCAGCGGCAAGCCGCGCACGGTCAAGTCCCGCAGGATCCAGGGCGGTGGGGAGTCGGCCCGGCGGGGCGAGGGGTCGTACACGATCACCTGCCTGCCCGCTGAGCGCGCGGACGGCAGCAAGGAGACCGAGGGCGTGTTCGTCTTCGCGGCCGACGTCACCGACCACGCGGACGCGGCGGAGCGTCTGCGGGCCAGCGAGCGCCGGCATCGGGAGACGGCCGTGACGCTTCAGCGTTCGCTGCTCCCGCAGGAACTGGAACAGCCCGACGATCTCCGCTTCGCCGCCACCTACCAGCCCGGCGGTATCGACGCCGCGGTCGGCGGCGACTGGTACGACGTGATCACGCTCGGCGCGGGACGCACGGCGCTCGTCATCGGAGACGTGATGGGCCGCGGCGTGCGCGCCGCCGCCGTCATGGGCCAGCTGAGGACAGCGGTCCGTGCCTACGCCCGCCTCGACCTCCCGCCGCACGAGGTCCTCCAGCTGCTGGACGGCCTGGCCTCCGAGATCGACGCCAGCCAGATCGCCACCTGTGTGTACGCCGTACACGACCCGAACGAGGGCCGGCTCGTCTACGCCTCCGCCGGCCATCTGCCGATCCTCGTGCGCGACGAGGACGGCATGGTCCACAAGGCGGCGGAACCGACCGGACCGCCACTCGGCACCGGCGGCTGGCTGCACACCTCGGGCGCCATCGACCTGCCGCCCGGTTCCACCGCCGTCCTCTATACGGACGGCCTCGTGGAACGCCGTGGCGAGGACATCGACGAAGGGGTGGCCGCGCTGGAGCGCGCGCTGTCCGGGGCGACGGGCAGCCCGCAGGTGGTCTGCGACCGGCTGATCCGTTCCCTCGGCGTCACCGCGGAGCACGACGACGACGTCGCCGTGCTCGTCCTTCAGCACCCGACGCGGAAGGGGGCGGACGCCGAGCTGTTCCACAACGCCGCCCTGGACCTGCTCGGCGGTATCGAGGCGGCGCCGCGTGCCCGGGCCTTCGCGTCAGGGGTCCTCGCCTCGTGGCGGTTCTCGCCGGAGCTGCACGACCTCGGTGTGCTGGCCGTCAGTGAACTGGTCGCCAACTCCCTCCAGCACGGCACCCCGCCCATGCGGCTCAGACTCCGCCGTACCGACCGCCGGCTGATCGTCGAGGTGACGGACGGGGACGACCATCTGCCGCGCCGCCGCCGCGCCGAGACGGAGGACGAGGCGGGCCGCGGGATCTCCATCATCGCGACGATCGCCTCGTCCTGGGGGAGCCGACGCACCCCGGGCGGCGGCAAAGCGGTCTGGTGCGAGTTCGCCCTTCCGCGCTGAAGCCCAGGGACCCGGGGCCTCAGCGGGCGGAGGCGACCGCTTCCTCGGGCTTGTGCACGGCGACCACGCGGGTCCTCGCCGCGAGCGACGGCCGGTCCTGCACCGGAGTGAGCCGCTTGCCCAGGCGCAGCGCCAGCACCGTGACCGACAACGAGAACAGCACGAACGTCACGATGTACGGGCCGTGCAGCGCGGCGCCCATCGGCCCGCCGACGGCCGGGCCCACCGCCAGAGCGAGCTGCTTGACCAGCGCGAAGGCCGAGTTGTACTGCCCGACCATGGCCTCCGGCGCCAGGTCCGCGACCAGCGGTGCCACGGTCGGCGAGAGCATCGCCTCCCCGAGGCCGAACAGCGCGTACGTCGAGATGAACGCGGCCGTCGCCATGGCCTGGCTGCCGTGGCCGAGGCCCGCGTAGCCGGCCGCCAGCCACGCCACGGCCCAGATGAGCCCGACCGAGGCGATGACCCTGCTGCGCCTGCGCCGCTCCACGAACCTCAGCACCAGGAACTGCGCGAGCACGATGACCGCCGTGTTGGCCGCGAGGGCCGTGCCGAGGGTCGCGGGCTCGATACCGGCGGCCTCCGTGCCGTATGCGGCGAGACCCGACTCGAACTGGCCGTAGCAGGCGAAGAAGAGGACGAAGCCCAGGACGAGCAGCTGCACCATGGCCCGGTGGCCGAGCAGTGCTCGCAGGCCGCCCTTGGCGCCGGTCTCCGCGCCGGAGGGACGCGAGTCGTGGAGCGTCGGGGAGTGGGGGAGCCGCACGGTCAGGGCGATCGCCGCGAGCACGAGGAACATGGCCGCCTCGATACCGAACAGCAGGGTGAAGCTCGCCGGCCGGCTCTCGTCGACGATGTGTCCGCCGATCAGGCCACCGACGCCGAGCCCCAGGTTCTGCAGGAAGAACTGTGTGGCGAAGGCACGGGTGCGGGTCGCCGTCTCCGAGCACCAGACGATCATCGTGGCGAGCGCGGGCTGCATCACGGCCGTGCCGGCGCCGAGCAGCGCGGCTGACAGTACGACTGCCGGGATGCTGCCGGAGAGACCCATGCCGACGGCTCCCGCGGAGGCGAGCACGGCGGCGGCCACGAGCACGGGCAGAGGCCCCCGGCGGTCGATGATCCGCCCGGTGAAGGGCAGAGCGACGAGCGCGGCCATCGCGAAGACGGCGAGCACGGCACCCGCTGTGCTCGCGCCCAGCTCGCGCACCTGCGCCACATAGACGTAGAGGTACGGAACGGTGAAGCCGAGCCCGAACGCGCTCAGCGCGTTCCCCGCCTGGATCCGGCGCATCGCTGCACCCTTCGCCTTGGTCACACTCACCTGCTTCTGGTCGAGAAGCCCCTCGAGTCCGTAGGACTGAACCCTGAAGACTTCAACACTAAAGTTCAATGCTGAAGAGTACACATCGAAGGACTTCAATGCCAACGAGTGCCGTGCCATACTTCGGCGCATGCCTACCGAGACCCCCGAGGCCTCCCTGACGTCCGGCCCGCACGAGCCGAGCCTCGACGAGCAGATCGCTGCCTACCAGCGCGAATTCGGCGATCTCGACCCGCAGGTCGAGAAGGTGGTCTCCGCCCTCGGCCGGCTCAACCGCCGGATGAACGTCGCGTACGGCCGCCAGGTCGCCGACCTCGGCATCAGCAACACCGAGTGGGAAGTCCTGAAGACGCTGGTGCTCTCGGGCTCCCCCTATCGCATGGGACCCGGTGAACTCGCCAAGCGCCTGGGGCTCACCCCCGCCGCGATGACGCACCGCATCGACCGCATGGCCGGCGAAGGCCTGGTCACCCGCGACCGAGACGAGAACAACCGGGTGCGGGTGATCGTCGAGCTGACGGACGAGGGCCGCGCCAAGTGGCTCGAGGCGATGCGCATGGCGACGAACTTCGAGGAGGACCTGCTCCAGGACCTCTCGGGCGACGAGCGGGCGGTCCTCGGCGAGCTGCTCATCCGCGTGCTGCGCCGTGTGGAACACGACCAACCGGACGCCGGCGGGCGGCTCACCGACCTGGATTAGCGGGGCCGCGGGGCAGGGTTGACACGGACCTCTGCGATCCGTAAGGTTCTTCGAGTTGTCACGGGGCCGGAACGGTTCTGCGACAGCCATCCCGCCGCGAACGCGGCAACCAAACTCAGCACGATCTCCCAGCCGGGATGAATTTCGGCATGCCGAAATTCATTTCGAAAGCTCGATTATGAGCCGCCCGGGAAATCCGCTAGAGTTTGAGCGTCGGAACGGCCCAACAGCCGGGAAGACAACTCCCGCTGACCGGGAATCAGGCCCGAAAGAGTCTGATAGAGTCGGAACCGCCGGAAGGCCGAAAGGCCGGAAAGCACACCGAGGAA
>NZ_JBSGZJ010000298.1:0-9004 GCF_053610925.1 Streptomyces sp. NPDC054847
GGCGGGAGCCGGCGGGGCACCGACCGGGGCGGACCGGGCGGGAGCCGGCGGGGTTCCGGGCGGGCCGGACCAGGCGGGAGCCGGCGGGGCACCGACCGGGGGCGGACCGGGCGGGAGCCTGCGGGGCTCCGGACGGGCGGTCCGGACCCGACGGAGTCCGGCGGGGGCCGGCGGGGCACCGACCAGGGCGGACCAGGCGGGAGCCGGCGGGGCACCGACCGGGGCGGACCGGGCGGGAGCCTGCGGGGTTCCGGGCGGGCCGGACCGGCTGGGAGCCAGCGGGGTCCGGGGCCGTGGCCCGTCGCGTCAGGTAAGGAGTTCGCGGATCCGGCGGGCCGTGGCCTCGTCGCGGGCCGCCGTGAACGGGAGGACGTTGGGGCCCGTGATGCGGAAGGGCTCGCCGGCGACGGTGAGATGCGCGCCGCCCGCCTCCGTCACCAGGAGCAGACCGGCCGCGTGGTCCCACGCGAGCTCCCAGGAGAACGCCACCGCGTCCAGGTCGCCACGTGCGACGTCCAGGTACTCGAGGCCCGCCGAGCCGCAGGGCCTGGCCTCGACGCCGGGCTCTGCGAGCCCGAGCAGCGCGCGCTTCTGCTCCGGGGTGGTGTAGTCGGGATGGGACATCGCGACCCGCAGCACCGAGCCGGGAACGGGCGAACCGGACCTCAGCGGCTCGCCGTTGAGCCGGGCGCCGCCACCGCGCACGGCGACGGCGAACTCGTCGAGCACCGGCGCGTACGTCCAGGAGGCGAGCAGTTCGCCGCGCACCGCGAGCGCGACGAGCGTGCAGAACCCGGGCTCGCCGCGCACGAACTGGCGGGTGCCGTCGACCGGGTCGACGATCCACACGGGCGCGTCGCCGTGCAGTGCGTCTGCGACGGCCGGGTCCGCGTGCACGGCCTCCTCGCCGACGACGACGGAGCCCGGCACGAGCGCCGTGAGCGAGGCGGTGAGGTGCTCCTCCGCGCTGCGGTCGGCGATCGTGACGAGGTCGTGCGGGCCGGTCTTCTCGTCGACCTCGTGCGCGGCGAGCCGGCGGTAGCGCGGCACGATCTCGGCGGCCGCCGCCTTGCGGACCGCCTCCTCGACATCGGACAGATCCCCGGTCAGAAAGTCATCGATCATGTCCTCAGACAATCATGCCCGGCCGACATCGAGGGAGGCGGTCAGCGTCCCACCGCGTAACCCTGCATTCCCCTGGGGTTCGCCGCGGCGGAGAGCACTCCGGTGCGGGGGTCGCGTGCGACCACGCAGAGTCTGCCCTCCGACCAGGGCCCGCCCACGGTGACGTCGTGTCCGCGCTCACGCAGCCCGGCCACCACCTCCGGGGGCGTGCGGGATTCGACGGTGACGCTGCCGGGCCGCATGCCGCGCGGGTAGAACGAGCCGGGGAAGGCGTCGTTGTGCCAGTTGGGAGCGTCGACGGCGCCCTGGAGGTCGTATCCGCCGCGCACCGGGGGCCGCAGCGCGACGGCGAGGAAGAAGTGCAGCTGCCACTGGTCCTGCTGGTCGCCGCCCGGGGTGCCGAACGCCATCACGGGCACGCCGTCGCGCAGCGCCAGCGAGGGGGTCAGGGTGGTGCGCGGGCGGCGGCCGGGCGTGAGGGAGTTCGGCAGGCCCGGCTCGAGCCAGGTCATCTGGAGTCGCGTGCCGAGCGGGAAGCCCAGTTCCGGTACCACGGGATTGGACTGCAGCCAGCCGCCGCTGGGGGTGGCCGCGACCATGTTGCCCCATCGGTCGACGATGTCGAGGTGGCAGGTGTCGCCCTGGACCGCGCCGTCCCGTGCCACGGTCGGCTCCCCCGCTCCCAACGCGCCGGCGCCGCCGCCGTCGTCCAGCACGTCGGCGGCGCGGGGGCTCATGACGGGGGTGCGTCCGCCGGGGCTGCCGGGCCGCAGGTCGTAGGAGGCCTTGTCGCCGACGAGCGCGCGGCGGGCCCTGTTGTAGGGCTCGGACAGCAGATCGCGGAGGGGGACCTCGGCCGCGTCGCCGTACCAGGCCTCCCGGTCCGCCATCGCCAGTTTGCAGCCCTCGACGAGCAGGTGGACGTACTCGGCGGAGCCGTAGGCGGGCAGTTCCGGCGGCAGCAGGGCCAGTTGCTGGAGCAACGCGGGCCCCTGGCTCCACCCGCCCGCCTTGCACAGGGTCCAGCCGTTCCAGTCGTAGGTGACCGGTGCCTCGTCCGTGGCCGACCAGCCGGCCAGGTCCGCCGCAGTGAGGGTCCCGGTGTGGCGGGAGCCGCTGGTGTCCATGGTGGGCCGCCCGGCCTGGCGGACGAGCGCCTCGGCGACGAAACCGTTGCGCCACACCTCCCGCGCGGCCTCGATCTGCCCGGTCCGGTCGGAAGCGGCGGCCTCCGCCTCCGCGATCAGCCGCCGCCAGGTGGCGGCGAGGGCGGGGTTGCGGAACAGCGTGCCGGGGGCGGGGGCCTGCCCGCCGGGCAGGTACACCTCGGCGGACGAGGTCCATTCGGTCTCGAAGAGCCCCCGTACGGTCTCCACCGTCTCGCAGAGCCGCTCGACGGGAGGGTGTCCGTGCTCGGCGTAGCCGATGGCGTAATGCAGCACCTCGGCGAGGGACTTGGTGCCATGGTCGCGCAGCAGGACCATCCACGCGTCGAACGCGCCCGGCACGGCGGCGGCCAGAGGCCCGGTGCCGGGGACCAGTTCGAGGCCGAGCGAGCGGTAGTGCGCGATGGTGGCCCCGGCGGGCGCGACGCCCTGGCCGCACAGCACACGCACCTCGCCGCCGGCCGGCGCGACGATGACCGGCACCTCGCCGGCGGGCCCGCACAGATGCGGCTCGACGACGTGGAGCACGAACCCGGCGGCCACGGCGGCGTCGTAGGCGTTGCCGCCCCGCTCGAGCACGGCCATCGCGGACTGCGAGGCGAGCCAGTGCGTGGAGGACACCATCCCGAAAGTCCCCTGGAGCGTCGGCCGGGTCGTGAACATAGGGCCCTCTCACCTCGTTGTTCGTCCGGACCGACCAGAACCGCCCTGGTCGGGCACGAGGTTCGGGCGGCGTTGAACACGTCGCCCGTCCCGCGCGTATGGAACTGGACGTGCCCCTTTCCGGACGCCGTCATGCCCCCACTTGACCATGCAGCAGATGGAGTTCTCCATGGGACGAACAACGCGAAGACGTCCGAGAGCAGGCAGACGCACGGCTGCCGCTTCAATCGCCCTCATCCTCGCCGGCGGCGGTCTCATCGCGGTCAACTCCTATGCCGCCGCCGGTGAGGGACAGGGCCCCTGGCCGGGCGGGGCGGGGCAGGAGCAGCCGGGGACCCTCGGCGCCGGACCCGTGCCGGCGACGGTCAAGTGCCCGGAGGTCGCGAACGCGCTGCCGGAGGTGCCGGAAGCGGCCAGGGCGGAGGTCGACCGCGAACTGGCGACGATGGACAGCCAGATCACCGAGGCCTACCAGCGGTTCGCCGACGAGAGGGAGCAGATCGAACGGGATCCGCGGTTCGCGCAGAACGCGATCCTCGGGCCACTCCGGAGCAAGCGGGAAGCGGGCCTCGACCGCATCGCGGAAGCCATCGGCCGGATCACCGGGCAACGGCCGCAGGATCTGCGGGCACTCGCTCCCTGCACCTTGCAGACCGATGGCGCGGACGACGCCGACGGGGCCGGACCGGGAGGCGACGGCGGAGGCGGCGGCGGAGGCGGCGGCGGCGGCGGACAGGGCGACGGGCAGGGAGGCAACGGCGGCCAGGCGGGCAACGGCCCCGAGGCGTCCGACTTCGCCGACATCAGCACCGTGTCCCCGAACGTGCAGGATCCCCCGCGGCTGCGCGGCGCCTCCCGCGGCACGTTCACCACGGACTGCGGCGTCAACGCGAACGGCAAGTTCAACCCGGACAACGTCATCGTCGCTCCGGGAGTGAGCAACGGCGCCCACCACATGCACGACTACGTGGGCAACCAGGCCAACGACGCGTTCGCCTCGGACGAGGATCTCGCGGCGGGCGCGACGACGTGTCGCGACCAGGGCGACCGCTCGACGTACTACTGGCCCGTGCTGCGGCTCCAGAACGGTCAGGCGGAGGACGACGCCCAGGCGGACGGCGGCGGCAAGGACCGGAACGTCGGCAGGATCCTGACCCCGTCACAGGTGACGCTCGACTTCGTCGGCAACCCGCGCGGCAAGGTCACCGCCATGCCGCGCTTCCTGCGGATCATCACCGGGGACGCGAAGGCCTTCGTCAACGGCAATGCCAACGCCAACGCCTCCTGGAGCTGCACCGGCTTCGAGGACCGGCAGCTGAAGGACAAGTACCCGATCTGTCCCCGGGGCAGCAAAGTGGTGCGCAGTTTCAGGTTCCAGAGCTGCTGGGACGGCCGGAACACCGACAGCGCCAACCACCGCACGCATGTGGCCTTCACGGACGCGAGCGGCCGTTGCCCGGGCGGCTTCCTCCCCATTCCGCAGCTCGTCCAGCGGATCGTCTACGCCGTGCCACCGCCGGTCTTCGAGGGGGCGGCCGCCGCCGTCTTCGCGCTCGACTCGTTCCCCGAGCAGCTGCACAAACCGGTCACCGACCACGGCGACTTCATCAACGTCTTCGACGATAAGCTCATGCGGGAGCTGGTGAACTGTCTCAACGAGGGGCGCCGCTGCGGCCCCGGCGATCCGGCGCAGGCACCGGGCGGCGACGGCCCGGAGCCGAAGGACGCCCCGGCGACGGCCACCGCCGCTCCGACCGGCTCGCCCGCCCCCGCGGAGCCGAAGCCGGAAGCCCCCACGCGTCCGGCCGCGCCCACCGCCGATCCGGAACCGGCGCCCGAGGCCCCCGACGCCCCCCAGGCCCCCGCGACGCAGGCGACACCGGCGACGCCCCCGACCCAGCAGCCCGCCGCGGAGAAGCCCGCACCCGAGAAGCCCGCCGCCCAGAGGCCCACGTCCGAGGCCGAGCAGGCGCCCGCAACACCCGACGCGGAGCGAGCACGGCCCGAAGCGGCAGAGGCAACCGTCCCGCCGGCCGCCCCCGCCGACCAGGCTGTCCCACCCGCGCCCGCGCAGAGCGGGCCGGCCACCGCCGGCGACCGGCAGAGTCCCGAGGCCCCGGCCGGGACGGCTGCCTCCGCACCCGCGGCTGGCGGGTCGAACGTCCCGTTGCCGAACGGTGACGCCGCTCCGCAGGCCGTGGAAGGCGGCCTGGCCGAGACCGGCGCCCAGTTGTGGCCGTCGGCCGCCGGAGCCGTGCTGCTGATCGTGGGTGTGGTGCTCCTCCGCATGCGCCCCCGCCCTGCGGTCACGCGTCGACGATGACGTGGGCCCCGACGCTCCGCCTCATGTGAGTACGGTCCGATCGCGGTCGCGCGGCACACGCCGCCGACCGCGGTTCGGGGGCCGTGCGCGAAACGAGCCCAGGCGGTCGGTCGGGCTGCCTCAGGCCAGGACGGAACGGAGCGCCAGCTCGATCCAGCGGTCGCGGGCCGCCTCCGGCAGCGAGTCGTCGGGCGCGGTCGCGGCAATGAGGGCGAAGTCCGCCGTGGTGATGTCGGGGCGGAGAAGTCCGCGGGCGTGGGCCACGGCGGTGATGTGGTCGAGCTCGGCGAAGCCGCGGCTCTCCATCTCCTGAAGGGCGTCCGCGGCCAGGCCGGTGGCCGCCGCCTTGATCGCCTTGTCGGAGGCAGGCTTCCGGATGAGCCATTCGAGGAGCCCCCGCAGTTCCGCGACCGGGTCGGCGCCGTCGTCGACCCGGTCCGCCGCTGTCCGGACGTCGGCGACGAGCCGCTCCGTGAGTTCGGCCAGCGCCGCGGCGATCAGGTCCGCCTTGGTGGGGAAGTGGCGGTAGAGCGTTCCCACTGCCACTCCGGCCGCTGCGGCGATCTCGTCCATCCCGACCCCGTCGCCCTGCTCGGCGAGCAGCGTCCCCGCGGCGTCCAGGATGCTCTTCCGATTGCGTGCCGAATCGGCGCGGACCATGGCCGCTCCTCGTCTCCACTTGACCAAAGATGAACCCAGGTTCACTATAGATGGTGAACCGATGTTCAGGTTAGGGGAGATGTGCCATGACCGGCTGGACAGAAGAAGACGTGCCCCTCGTCACCGAGGGCACCCTCGCCGTGGTGACCGGGGCCAACACCGGGCTGGGCCTCGACACGACCCGAGTGCTCGCACAGCGGGGCGCCACCGTCGTGATGGCCTGCCGCAACCAGGACAAGGCCGCCGCCGCCCGCCGGTCCCTCGTCGACCGCGGAATCGACCCCGCCCGTCTGCGCACGGCGTCCCTGGACCTCGCGGACCAGACGTCGATCGCGCGGTTCGCCGACGAACTGCCGGACGGCCGTCTCGATCTTCTGATCAACAACGCGGGCCTGATGGCGGTCCCCCGGTCCAGCACCGTCGACGGTTTCGAGACCCAGTTCGGGGTCAACCACCTCGGCCACATGGCTCTGACGCTTCGTCTGCTCCCCCGGCTGAACACCACGCCCGGCGCCCGAGTCGTCACCCTCACCAGCATGGGCCACCGCCCGGGCCGCATCCGCCTGCACGACCCGAACTTCCGGCGCGGCCGCTACAACCGCTGGACGGCCTACTTCCAGTCCAAGCTGGCGAACATGCTCTTCGCCGCCGAGCTCGCCAGGCGCAACGAGGGCCGCGGCGCGCTCTCGCTGGCCGCCCACCCCGGCTATGCCGCCACCGAACTCGGCAAGGACACCGGGATCCAGGCACGGCTCCTCTCGGTCGCCGACAGGATCGCCGCCCAGCCGTCCGCCGCCGGGGCCTGGCCGACGCTGCGCGCCGCGACCGACCCGGCCCCGGTCAACGGCGCGCTGTACGGCCCCCGACGGCTGGTGTCGGGCGCCGCCGTCCAGGAGACCCCGAGCCGCACGGCACGCCGGGCCGACCTCGCCGCCCGTCTGTGGGACCTCTCACTCGACCTGCTCTCGCCCGCGAAGGTCACCGACCCGCTGGCCTGACGTGGTCCACCAGCTCGCCGTGGCCCCGGCGCTCCGGGCAGGTGCCGTCGGTACGGAACGAGTCACGTGCCGTCGGCGGAGAAGTGGTGGTAGTCCGGGGGCGACCAGCGGCCGCCCCACTCCCAGCCGGCGTCGTCCATCGCCGTGGTGACGGCGTCGTCCGGAGTGATCACGCCTTTGGCGGGCCGGTCGCGGTCGAGGTGGCCCTCCGCGCCCGGCGGGTGCACCTTTCCCGAGCGGTCGACGTACGGGTTCTCCGCGGGGTTGATGTCGACCGCGTCCCCGAAGGAGTGGCGCGAGAGATGGCGGGCGTCGCCCGTCACCCGGCGGCAGTTGAAGGCGGAAGTGTTGTCGGCCGCCATCGCCTTGGCGTCGTCGCCGCCGTACTCGGCCATGACCCGCATGCGGCGGATGGGGAAGCGATCCTCGAAGGCCTTCTCGAAGACGTGCAGCAGGGGCCGGACCTCGTCCTGATGGACGATCAGTTCTCCGCGGTGGACACGGCCGTCGAAACCCCAGTGGTTCATGGTGAGCAGCCGCAGCCGGGACGGGGGCACCGGACAGCCGGGTTCGTAGCTCGCACCGAGTTTGGACGGGGGTACGTCGCTGACGGTGGCCGACAGCTGCGGGGCGGCGGCCGCGGCACCGTGGGCGGGCACGGCGCCGAGTGTGAGCCCGAGGGCCAGGACGGGCGCGGCGGCCCGGCGCGCGACGTTCACCCTTTCAGGTTAAGGACATCGCGGTCTGTCGGCCGCTCCGCGCGCCGGGGCTCCGGTCAGCGCCGCGGTGTTCCGAGGCGGCCTTCCAGCTGGACCAGCAGGTCGCTGAGGTGTGCGGCGAGGCCGGTGCGTGCCTGTTCGTCGAGGCCGGAGAGGACGGCGCTCTCGTACGCGAGCTGCTCGGGCAGCAGCCGGTCGACCAGGGTGCGCCCGTCGTCGGTGAGCCGGACGTGGGCGACGCGCCGGTCCCGTTCGTCGCCGCGGCGGTCGACCAGACCGCGTTCCTGGAGGGCGCGCAGCCGTTTGGTGACGGCCGCGCCGGAGGAGAACGTCTCGCGGGCCAGCTCGCCGGGGGTGAGCTCGCGGGCGTTGCGGCGGACCGCGCCGAGCAGGTCGAACTCGGCGCGGGTGAGCCCGGCGGAGCGCAGCGGCGCGTCCTCGGCCTGTTGCAGGAGTGCGGCGCAGCGGTTGATGCGGCCGATGAGTTCCATGGGCCCGGTGTCCAGGCCGGGGTGCACGGCCTGCCACTGCCGTACCACCGAGGCGACGATGTCGTCGGTCACACCGCTCCGATCCTAGGGGCGGGGCGGTGCAGCCCACGCCGTTGTGCTGTCGCCGCGAGCGTACGGTGTCCTGCCCGCTCGGCCTCGATGACCTCTTCCTCCGGAAGGGGCCGCTGCCACCATTCGCCCGCCGCGGCGTCCTGGGCGTCGCGCAGGTCCACGAGGGCGGCGGCCAGCCGGCGGCTCCCGGCTTCGAGGGCGGCCGCGGAGGGGGCCGGGCATGCGAGGGTCCGCTCCAGGGCGGCGCGGGCGCCCGCGGCGGCGGCGAGCGCCCTGTCCACCCGGCCGGCCGCCCGGCGGTTGGTGACGGCGACGGCGGCAAGGAGACCGAGGGCGACGCCGATCAGGGTGTCCAGGACCCGGTCGCCGATGAGCGTGCCCACCGGGTGTGCGCCGCTCGCCTCGACGAGGAGCAGCGCCATCGGGGTGACGGCGACGGAGCCGAGCCAGTAGTTGCGGGTGATCAGCGCTTCCGCGCCGAAGCTGAAGAACAGCAGGCACCCGAGGAGGGCCGCCGGTCCGGTCCTGATCAGCGGGACGACGGCGGCGAAGGCGAGGACGCCGACCAGGTTGCCGAGCGTGCGCTGAAGGGCCCGGTTCCAGCTGAGGGTGACGTTGGCCTGGAAGACGGAGGCGGCGGTGACGACGGCCCAGTACGGCCGGTCGACGCCCAGTGCGACGGCGGCGTAGCCGGCGAACGCGCAGCCGACGAGGGTGCGCAGTGCGATGGGCATGTGCGGTGAGCGGGGGCCGAGGCCGCGCAGCAGGGTGCGGCGGGCCTCGCGGC
>NZ_JBSGZJ010000299.1:0-8993 GCF_053610925.1 Streptomyces sp. NPDC054847
CGCGCCGCGGGGGGGCTACGCCTGGCGGCGGGCCGCCCCCCCCCGCCCCCCCGCGCCCGCGCCGTGCGCGGGCCTTGATGAAGTAGAGAAACTCTTACCGCGCTTGGATCAACTGCTTGCCGTCGTGGCTCCGGACATGGGGCCCATGCCCGTCCAGCGCATCGAGCAGGCGCACCGCGTAGACCTCGGCCATCCGCTCGGAGATCTCATCGGGCGTAAGCCAGTCAACTGCCGTCGAATCCGCCGAGGTTCGCTCAACGCCGCCGGAGGGATTACACCGGAACACCAAGGCGACGATGCCGCGCGTCGTGTTCTTGTAGACCCCGGTGAGCTCGTCCACCTCGACCCGGATGCCAGTCTCTTCCCAGACCTCGGGGGCCACTCCGTCTTCTGGGGTCTCGATGAGCTCAAGTACGCCGTCGGGAGCTCCCACGTTCCTTTGTCGGCTCGGCGGATCGCCAGGAGTCGCCCGTCCTCGCGCACGACTGCCCCCGCGACGGACACGGAGTGCAGTGGCGTTGACTGGGTCTCCTGGGCGCTGTTACTCATGTACAGGAGCATCGGAGGGGAAGCGGCTCGTCGTCCTGCCCGGCCTTTCTGCGGACCGACCTTCGACGGCACCTCGACCGGTACGCGGAGAAGGGCGCGGACGAACTCCTGTTCGTGGGGGAGAAGACAAGCCGTTCCAGCGCTCCACCTTCGGGCGGAAGTGGCGCACGGCCCGTACGAAGGTGGGTCTCCCCGAGGACTTCCGCTTCTACGATCTTCGTCACACCGGGCACACGCTGACGACCCGCTCCGGCGCGACGCTCAAGGACACGATGGTGCGGGCCGGACAGTCGACCGAGCGAGCCGCGCTGATCTATCAGCACTCGGACGTCGAGCGTCAGCAGGAGGTCGCGGCCGGTCTCGACAGGCTCGTCCGGCAGCGGCGTCATGCAGTGGATGACGAAGCATCTGGCACGGATGTGGCACGGGACGCTTATACAGGTCCAGACAACAAGAAAGGCCCGGGTCTATGACCTGGGCCTTCTGCATGGAGCGGGTGACGGGAATCGAACCCGCGCTCTGAGCTTGGGAAGCTCATGTTCTACCATTAAACTACACCCGCACAGCGCACCGGTGATCGGTGCCGCATCGTCGCACACTCTACCTCATCACTCGCCCCACGGTGTATTTCGCCGCGGGGCGTTCGTGTTCCTCGGGTCATGGACACGGGTGCGGAGCGCGGGAGTTGAGGCGTACCGTGGCGGGCGGAGTGCCGCGTGCGGTGGTGTCCTGGGTATCCCCTAATGTGAGGTTCGTCCGCATTCGTTGGGGAAGGGGCCTGATGGACCTGATGGAGCGCACGGTCGTCCGCTGTGCCGAGGGGCATGTGTTCAGTACCGCTTCGTTTCCGATGCAGCAGCTCGGGGCGGACCGGATCGGGCCGGGGCGGCTCATCCGGTGTCCGCGCTGCGCTCGGCTGAGGAGCGCCGTGCCCGTGGTGCACGGGCAGCAGGGGCAGCAGGACGGGCGATAGGCGCAGGCGACAGCAGTGCCAGGGGCGCGCGGGCAGGTGTCCGATTGGGGACGGCCCGCGCGCTCTGCGTATCCTCGGGGCGTGCTTCTCTCAGACAAGGACATCCGGGCCGAGATCGACGCCGGGCGCGTGCGCATCGATCCGTATGACGAATCCATGGTGCAGCCCTCGAGCATCGATGTGCGGCTGGACCGCTACTTCCGGGTGTTCGAGAATCACCGCTACCCCCACATCGACCCCGCCGTCGAGCAGGCCGACCTGACGCGGCTCGTCGAACCGGAAGGGGACGAGGCGTTCATCCTGCATCCCGGCGAGTTCGTGCTGGCGTCGACCTACGAGGTCATCTCGCTGCCCGACGACCTCGCGTCGAGGCTTGAGGGCAAGTCCAGTCTCGGGCGGCTCGGTCTGGTGACGCACTCGACGGCCGGCTTCATCGACCCCGGTTTCTCCGGGCATGTCACTCTCGAGCTGTCGAACCTGGCCACGCTGCCGATCAAGCTCTGGCCGGGCATGAAGATCGGGCAGCTGTGCATGTTCCGGCTCAGCTCTCCCGCGGAGGAGCCGTACGGGAGCGCGCGCTACGGCTCCCGCTACCAGGGGCAGCGGGGGCCGACGGCCTCGCGGTCGTTCATGAATTTCCATCGGACGCAGGTGTGAGGACCTTCAGCGCATGAGTGACGTACGCGAGAACCTGACTTACGAGAAGTTCGGCGGGGCGATCCGCGAGCTGGCGCAGACGATCGTCGACGACGGGTACGAGCCCGATGTCGTGCTGTCCATCGCCCGCGGCGGTGTGTTCGTGGCCGGCGGGCTGGCGTACGCGCTGGACTGCAAGAACATCCACCTGGTGAACGTCGAGTTCTACACCGGTGTGGGGACCACGCTGGAGATGCCGGTCATGCTGGCGCCGGTGCCCAACGCCATCGACTTCTCCAACAAGAAGGTCCTCATCGCGGACGACGTCGCCGACACCGGCAAGACGCTCAAGCTCGTCCACGACTTCTGCCTCGATCATGTCGCCGAGGTGCGCAGCGCGGTGATCTACGAGAAGTCGCACTCCCTCGTGAAGTGCGAGTACGTGTGGAAGCGGACCGACGACTGGATCAACTTCCCCTGGAGCGTGTTGCCTCCCGTGCGTAAGGCGGGCGAGCCCATCACGCCTTCCAGGGAAGCGCTGTAGCCCTGGGATCAGCCCTGAGCCGGGGAGACACAACGGACGCGCGGCACCACGTTTTCCGGGCGGAACGGTGAGCCTGCTGGGCATGCTCATGGGCGAGACGATCCGCTGACCTCGCGGAGTGCTGACGGCCTGGTGTCCCGATTGATCGCCGTCCCTGTGGCTCGTGGGCGGTCATGTCCTCGACACGGCCTTCAGGCCACTGTGTCGAGGACGATCGGTCTCACTGCCTGAAGTGGTCGTATCGAGACGGCGAGCAGACCTGGCCTTCCAGGACGACGCCACCGGCCGCACCCGCAGTGGAGCCGGTCGGTTCATGGGTGAGCTGCGTCTCCCACGCCGCCCAACTGCCCGCCATGTCCTGGTTGGCCGGCTGCGGTCCCGCCGGCTGCTGTTGCGGTTCGTGAGAAGCGGCCTCGGCTGGGTGGGAGCCGGCGCTCTCACTCCGCTTACGGTGGCGCCCCTTGGTCGCGGCACCGCCGTTTCCGCGCAGCATTCCCTGCGTGGACAACTCCTTCAGCCGCGCGACGACGCTTGCCACGTCGGTGCCGATCTGGGCGGCGAGCACATGCAGATCGACCCCCTGGCTCCATCCGATACTGAGCGCAGCGTCGAGCTCTGCGGACCATTCGGCGGCCCGACGGTTCTCGTCGGACGCCGTCGGCCCGTCGAGCATGTCGCCGGCAACGATCCGCGCATTGGTCTTGCCGACCTCGCGGCGCGCTGATCTCACCTCGCGTTCGGGCAGGCCCAACAGGTCGGCTGTGGACCTGTCCCGTCCCACGGTGACGGCGAGGGCTGCCAGTAAGCGGCTGCGGTGCATCTGTGCTTCTCGTAACGCTTCCTCCACCAACCTGACCCGTTTGTCATGCAAACAGAACTCTTCCGCCAGTGCTTTGTGCCGACTCCAGGACTGCTGCGGATCCATGATGGAGACAACGTTTTTCCTGGGGGGAATGTGCTGGTCAGTGGTGGATTGTCACTCGAAAGTGGCCTCGTGTGATCATGCCTGCGAGATTTTCCCGGGGCATAGCCACTGCGCCGGCGCGCGTCAGTGATCGCGCGAAACCGGTCCGTCGGAAACGGCGTCGGCCGCTGACGTCTACGCCCCGGCGCGTTGTTCGGTCCCGTTGCCTCGGGGGCGGCCATCCGTCTGCGAGGTGGGAAGACGCTGAGCCGACCGCCGCCGACGCATGGACCGGCGCGGCTCGCGAACGTCCGAGCGAGAGAAAACCGAAGACCGGACCACCCCTGGCCTGAACGGCATCCGGGGGGGGGTCCGGTCGTGGAAGTTCTCTTCAGGGCCCGGTGCCGCCCACCTGTCGTGACCGGACAGCGGAGGGGCCCGAAGACCCTGCCGGGGCCTGACCTCCATCAGGCCCCGCACCTCCTGGCCACCCGGGCCGGCGCCTGTCGGCGCCCACCGCGGGCGGCCTTACGACATCACCTGACGAAGCGCTGTCAGGCGATGCTGTTGAACTTGGTGCCCTCACCCGTGTACAGAGTCGTCGTCTGCCGGGTGAACGGGGCTGTCGTCGAGCCCGTCGAGCGGTAGACGTACGTGCCGTTCGCGCCGTAGGCGATCAGATCGGGGCGTCCGTCGGCGGTGACGTCGCCGGCTCCGACAAGGTGGGAGAACGCGTTCCAGCCGGCGCCGATCTTGACGCGGGGGGCGTAGCCGCCCGTGCCGTTGCCCTCGTAGAGCCAGAGGACACCGGAGGTGTCACGGGCGACGACGTCGCCGGCCGCGCTGCCCGCGATGTCGCCGACCGCGGTGATCTGGTTGTAGATGCCCCAGCCCCAGCCTGCCTTCACGCGGGGCGCGAAGGGGGCGGACCAGCTGCCGGTGCCCTTGTAGAGCCACAGGACGCCGGAGGTGTCGGTGGCGAGGAGGTCGGGGCGTCCGTCGCCGGTGAGGTCGCTGCCGGCGGTGATCTTGTTGTAGATCTGCCAGCCGGAGCCGACCTTGACGCGGGTCGCGAACGTGCCGTCGCCCTTGCCCAGGTACAGCCAGAGGACGCCCGAGGTGTCGCGGGCGACGAGGTCGCCCGCCGGGGCGCCGGCGAGGTTCCCCGCGGCCTCGATCTGGTTGTAGATCTGCCAACCGGCGCCGATCTTCGTCCGCTTGGCGGTGGTGACCTGGCTGCCCGACGGCCAGTCGAAGAGGTCGTCACGCCACAGCACACCGGAGGCGTCCCGCGCGAGCACGTCCGTCGAGCCGTTGTCGTTGAAGTCGTGCGGGTTGGCCTGGCGCGAGACCTGGAAGCTTCCCGAGGCGGTGGCCGGGGCGCCGGCGCCGTCGTTCGGGGTCGCGGTGATCTGCCAGGTGTAGGCGCCGTTCGGGGCGCTGATGCCGTCCAGGACACCGTCCCAGGCGAAGTCGAAGCGGCTGTCGGAGACCGGCTGGGACAGGTGCTGGGTGAGCTTCTTGCCGGTGGCCGTGTGCGTGAGCGTGAGGTCGACGGTGGCGTTCGCGCGGGACAGCGTCCACTCCATCGGGACCGCGGTGCCCGCCGTCTCCAGGTTCACCGCGGTGGGGACCTTCGACCCGGTCACCTGGACGGCCATGACCCGGCCCGTGTCGGCCACGAGCGTGGCGCTCGGGCGACCGTCGTCCCCCACCCAGATCCGGAACAGCCCGTCGGCGTCGGCCGTGCTGCCGCGCACGAGCAGACCGCCGTCGGGAGCGTGGGCCACGCTGGAGTAGTCCTCCAGGAGCTTGTACGGGGCGGCGGTGGAGTCCTTGATGCTCCGGGCGTACAGCGGGCTCGAGGTCTCGTCGGTCGCCTGGCCCGGCACACCGTAGAGCAGCGTGTCCCGGACGATGCCGGCGATGGCGGCGCCGCTCATGGAGCTGTCCATGGCGAATCTCGGGTGGGCGTACGTCCCGTCCACGGCGATCTCGGTGATCCCGCTCCGGTACTGGACCCACGCCTCGTAGTCGGCCGTGTAGGCGCCCGTCGAGGCCTGCTTCCACGGAGCGATGTTCCCTCTGCTGCCCCATTCGATGGGCTCGTCGCTGTTGACGGTCGTGCGCGTCAGCCAGTACTCGGTCCGGAAGGTCGACGAGTTCGGGAACACCCGGTTGCTGCTCAGGACGAGCATGACGTCGCTCGTGGAGGCGATGACCTTGAAGTCCATGCCGTAGGAGTTGGACGAACGCTTCGTCTTCCTGGCCAGCCCGTCGACGGGGGTGAGCTGCCACAACTCGTGGTAGTCCGCGGTGGTCGGAACACGCACGAAGAGGTTCTCACCGACCACGCCGACGAGCTTCGCCCCCGGCTTGAACTCGGCCGCGAGGTCGAAGGACGCGGACAGGGTGGCGCCTTCCCGCATGTCCTGCAGGAAGACCGTGCTGCCGCCGTCACTGGTCACGACGATGTCGGACCCGCTGTCGTGGCCCGTGGTGCCCGTGGTGATCGGCACCACCGAGCCGTCGGCGTACTTGTGCCACTCCAGGACCGTGTTGCCGGAGTCGTCCTTCCGGGACGTGAGGTAGCCGGTGTCGCCGGTGCTGACGATCTCGGCGCCGAGGGGCAGATTCGTCTCGGCGGTGGCGCCGGCGGTGGTGGCACCGGCGGTGGTGGCGGCCACGGCGGCGGGAGCGGCCACCGCCCCGGGCGAGGCCATGACGCCGGCACCGACCGTCACGGCGAGCACGGTGGCGACGGAGGCGCCGAGACGGCGTCGGGTGGTGCGTACGGAAGCCAAGGAAGTCCCTCCTGATCGAGCGGTACGCACATCAGTGCGCACCGCTCGATCAGACTTACGGTGAGGGGAGGTGGTTGTACGAGTTCCGCTTGTTTCCTGAGAGGAACGAGTGGCCTGTGCGCGCGGCAGGCCCCTCGGGCGAAGTGGTCATACGAACAAGCTGGTCAGGACGAAGCACGCACGAGGAAGGGCCCGCCGGTAGCCGACGGGCCCTCCTTCATGCGTGCGGGACTCAGATCGTGCCGAGCTTGATGATCGACAGCAGCGCGATCAGCTGGATGGCCGACGCGCCCAGCGCCTTCGGCCACGGCAGGTCGTGCGACTTGCTCACCATCGAGGTGAACAGCGCGCCCGCCGCCAGCCAGGTCACCCAACCGAGCACCTGGACCAGGGAGTTCTCGCCGCCGAGGAACATGGCGAAGACGAGGCGTGGCGCGTCGGTGATCGACATGATCAGCATGGAGAGGCCGACCGTCGGCTGCCAGGCGCCGTCCCCGCCGAGCTGGCGGGCCAGGGTGTGCGTCACCGCGCCGAGCACCAGGCCGCTGATCACGAACGCGACACCGGTGATCAGCACGTACGGGATCGCGTTGGACAGCGTCGCGTTGATGACCTCCTGGCGCGGCTCGTCGAATCCGAAGATCGCGAGCATGCCGTAGAGGAAGGTGACGATGAGCGCCGGACCCCAGACCGCGTAGTCGCGCATCTGAAGGAACGTCGGCCCGGGCCGCAGCACGATGCCGCTGAGGAGCTGCTTCCAGTGCAGACGCGGGCCCACCGGGGCCGCCGGCGCGGCGCCGGCGCGGTAGGCCCCGCCGTCACCGTAGGGGTCGTCGTTCACGCTGAACATCTGCGTGTGGCCGGGGTTGTTGGCCGCGTACGGGTCCTGCGGCGGGGCGTACTGGGGGTGCGGATCGCCGAAGTACTCCGGCTCGCCGTACCCGCCGCCCCCTTGGGGTGCCGCGCCATGCCGGGGCGCGCCGCCGGCGGGCGGCCACTGCTGCTGTTGCCCGTACGGCGGCGGGGCCGGCCGGCCACCTCCCTGGTAGGGGGGCGGCGCCTGCGGTGCCTGCTGCCGTTGAGGGGTGCGGTTGTCCCGGCCGCGTCCGATCCTGAATCCAGCCACGTAATCGAACGTACCCGGTCCGCGAGCGCGAGGGGGCGGCGGACAGGGGACAAGAGGGCCTTTGCTGCCGAGCTGTGACATCCCCTAGGGGAACCCCGGGGGGCCGTCCCCAGGACGGCCGGTCGACGCCCAACTGCTGGTCAGGGCAGGAAGACCGACGTGCTGAAGGTGATCAGAGGGCGGGCGCCGGACTGCTCCGCCACGGCCGGGTACAGCGCGACGACGTCGGCCCGTTCGCCGTGGTGTGTCCGTGTCACCACGTCGGGGCGCCGGTCGCCGTCGAAGTCCGCGTGCGCGAGCAGGTCCGTCACCGGCTTCGTCTCTCCGGCCGGGAGCCCGGGCGCCGGCGGCACCGGGACCGCGTCGAAGACATGTCTCCCGCCGGGGCGGCCGGGGCCGGTGGGTCCGCCGAGCAGCAGCGTGCCCTTGGCGGGGGCGCCCGCCGTACGGGTACGGGGCAGGACGACCAGGTCGTCGGCGCCGTCGCCGTTGGTGTCGGCCTTTCCGGCGGGCGCCGCGAGGGCGGGTCCGCCGCCGGTGACGGGCGCGCCGGCCGCGCGGGGCGCGCCGGCACGGGTGAACGGGCCGCGCAGGAAGCTGACGCGCCCGGCGGAGGCGGTGACGGCCAGGTCGGCGCTGCCGTCGCCGTCGAAGTCGCCGCAGACGGGGTGGCCGGGCCAGTCGTTGCCGTAGCGGGCCTTGTCGGGGATCCGCAGGACGACGGCCTTGCCGGTGATGCCCGTGGCGGAGCCGAAGAGCAGCTGGAGCGGTACGGGCGGGCGGCCGATGCCGTCGTACGGGGGGTCGGTGGTGACGACCAGGTCCGCGTAGCCGTCCTTGTCGAGGTCGCAGGAGGTCTCGGCGTCGAACGCGGCCGGGAGGACGCCCTGAACCGCGGCTCCGTGCGTGCGGGGCGTGAGCAGCTGTCGTACGGCCGGGTCGAGGCGTTCGCCGCCGCCGGTGCCGTAGACGATGCCGATTCCCGCGTCGTCCCCGTGGCTGTCCTTCGCGGACTTCACCAGGTCGTCGAGCACGAGGTCGCGGTGGCCGTCGCCGTTGAAGTCGGACGGGACGCGGCTGCCGTCGCCGCGCGGCACGGGGAGGGAGGGCGTGGTGGTGCGGCCCGCGAGCGGCGCGGCGTCGCCGTTCTTGGCGGCGGGCTCCGCGGCGGCGGGTGCGGGGTCGCTGTCGCAGCCGGTGAGGGCTGCTATCAGCACCGCGGAGACGCAGAGCGCGCCCAGTGCGGTCGCCGTGCCGGCTCGTGCACGCCGCACGACCCACCCCCGTTTCGCTGTCACCCGCGTCATCCGCTGTCCCCCTCGCCCCACGATGGTCGTGCGGGCGGGCCGGTGAGGGCAATGGACGGCGCTTGATCGAAGGGCAAAGGTTATGAGGCTCCCGGGGGAGCAGCGATCCGGGCGGTCCGCCCTGGACGGACCGCCGGCCCGCCCGTAACG